>JAUYJC010000281.1 GCA_030688735.1 Deltaproteobacteria bacterium | reverse complement strand
GATATCACCGGCATCGTGCTGACCAAACTCGACGGCACCGCCAAGGGCGGCGTCATCATCGGCATTCAAACCGAACTGGGACTTCCGGTAAAATACATCGGCGTCGGCGAAGAGATCGAAGATCTCCAGCCCTTCGACGCGCCCCAATTCGTCCAGGCGCTGTTTGAGAATTAGCTTTGAGGCACACGCGACTTACCCTTGCGTGTAGTTAAGCGATTAGAGTCCAAGGGATGATTCATGGAAAGCGCGAGATTGGTGTTGGATGCTTTAGGCCGAGTTCGCGATATAGTGCGCGAGGCGCTGAAGGATTTATCGCCTGAAGAACTTCTCTCTCCGCCCAAACCGCATATCGCATGGTTGGTCTGGCATCTGTCGCGGGTTCAGGCTGCCAATTTCTCCGGCTTGATGGAGCGCTCGCAGTTGTGGATTGCCGATCGCTGGCACGCGCGCTTTGCCATGCCGCCCAATCCGAAGGACTACGGCTCCGCTCACAGATACACCGGGAGCTAGTGGAAGCGTTCAGTTGCTGCTCGATTACCTCGACGCCGTTTTCGCGCGAACGAAGAGTTATCTCTCCACCGTTTCCAATGCCGATCTCAATCGAGCGCTGAACGAGAGAGACAGGTTTCGGTTGACAGACAGGCATGGCCTAAAATAGACTCCGGCTGCATTGCAACATATCGAAAAAGGGAGGGAGCAGTCATGAAAAAGTCTACGCTCGCTGCGGTGGCGTTGGGATTATTTATTTTGTTACCGGCTTATCTCGAGGCGCAAGTAAAGGACCTTTCCTGGGGCACGTCCGCCGTCGGCACATCCGGTCACCGCGCTCTGGTCAGTTTGGCAGCCCTGATCAATCGGGAACTGCCAGCTTATCGGGTGGCGGTGCTACCGACGCCCGGTGCAATTGCTACGGTAAAGGGCTATGCGACTGGGCAATTTGACGGTTATTACGGCTCCGACATCGCCTTCCACGAAATGGCCGGGAATACCGCTCGGTTCAAGGGGTTTAAGGCGCAGATGAAACGGGAGCCGGTGCAATCGTTTTGGACCTTCACCCTCGAAGTCGGTCTGGGCATCCTGGCCAAGGATAGGAACAAGTACAAGCAGTGGAGTGACCTATCGGGCGAAAGAGTTTTTACCGGGCCTCTGCCCTTTGATACCCGGGCCATGCTGGAGCGGGCTATGGCTGCGGCCGGGGCAAAGCATAGTTACGTAGAGATAGATTTGGCGGTAGCCGGCTCGGCGCTGGATCGGGGGGACATCAAGGCGCTGACCGTCTACACCGCAGGCCACACCGCGCTTCCTCCCTGGCTAGTCGAAGCCCAGCTCGGCACCGATCTTGCCGTTTTGAACCCGAGCAAGTCAGAGATCGACCTGATCCGCAAGGCGGGGATGCAAGTCGTGGAGGTGAGCCCCAGTGTCTTTAAAAAGAGCGTCCACGTGGACAAGATGATATTGGTGCCTTTTTACTATGGTTTTCATGTTGGCTTGGAGATTCCCGAGAACGACGTCCACCGGATGTTGACCGTTGTGGAGAAGCATGTCGATGAACTGGCCAAGTCGGACAAGGCGTTTTCGCAGATCAAGACCTCGATGCCCCAATTTCAACGCAGCGGGGTCGAGTCCGCCGTCAATGACATATTGGTCCATCCGGGTCTGGCGAGATATATGAAGGAACGCGGCGTTTGGGATGCCAAATGGGATAAGCGGATCGCCAAGGCCAAGTGATCTTCGTCTTGAGTTGGCGTGGCGTCGTAGTCGACGCCACGACGAATTGTAGATTGGAGAGGAGCTAGCTGAATCATGGGTCCGTCTGAGGAGCGGCCGGCCAAAGCGCCGGGCAGATGGGCCACGGTTGTCTTTTTTCTTTTCGCAATCGGTTTTTTCGTTTATCTCCTGCGCTACTACTTCACCGGGGCTGGCGGGCCGACCCTTCTCACCGTCACACTGGTCCCGATGACGTTCATTCTTTTTACTCTCGACGCTCTGAGGAAGGGCGCGCTCTATCCCTCGTTGGGACGAGTCACAAATTTTCTTCTGGCCGCCTTCTACGTCAGTCTCTCCGTCCTGGTCGCCGTATATTTCAATATCGAATTCATCGACGTGCGCACCGTTCGACTCGGTATTTGGAATAATGCCGACCTGCTCGTCGGCGCTATCATGTTCGTCCTCGTGATGGAGTACTGCAGAGCGAAATATTTTGCGCTGTTCGTGATCAACCTGATCCTTATTCTGTACACGGTCTACGGTTGGCTCATCCCTGGACTGTTCGGCCACCCCGGCCTGACCTGGACCAGGGTCATAACCGCGATGAGTGTGGAAATGACCACCGGCGTATTCTCTCAGCTACCGCAGCTCGCGCTGACCCTGATCGGATCCTTCATGTTGGTCTTGAGCGTCCTTCAGGCCTTCGGTTGCATCGATTCCCTTCTCAAGATCGCTTCCAGGATTGCCGGGGTCTCACCCCAAGCCCTTCCCCAAGCCGCCGTGCTCGGATCCATGAGCGTGGCGGCCGTCAGCGGGAGCAGCGCGGCCAACGCCATCACAACCGGATCCGCCACGATACCGGCGATGATCGGCTCGGGCCTGCCGAGGGTAACCGCGGCGGCCATCGAGACTGCCGCATCTCTTGGGGGGCAGCTCATGCCCCCCATCATGGGCATCGCGGCATTTCTCATGGCCGATTTTTTGGGCAAGAGCTATTTCGATGTCGTCGCACGCGGCTACGCTCCCGCGATTATCTATTTCGGCGGCATTGCGACGGCCGTATATTTTATGGCCGCTAAACATCGAGTCTCGGCTTTCACGGTCGAAACGCCCGAGATAGGTGTTTTGGATCGGGTCAATCTGTTCGCCTACCTCGCCGTTGTCATCGGTTTAGTCTACATGATGGGGGTGATTTACCTGCCCCCCACTCTGGCCGCCTTGAGGGTGTTTGTCTGGACCGGCGTTCTGCTTTGCGCCGCCGCCTTGACGGTCTCCTGGTTTACGGAACGGCGCTTGAAACCCGGCCAGCTCGGCAAAACTTTTTTGTCGTTCGTCGAAGGCTTTGCCCATATGACCACCGATATCACCCTTCTCTTGGCCACCCTTTCCATTATGACCGGCGCCTTCGTGATCACCGGCATCCCTACCAAGCTCGGGTTTCTCCTCATGGAAGCTGCGGGTATCCATCTCACCCTCATGATCGTGGTCGCTTTTGCTTTCGGAACTCTCGTCGGAACCGGACTACCGCCGGCGCCGACTTACATCATTACCGTGCTCGTGATCGCGCCGTTTATGATCAAGGCGGGCGTCGATCCATGGGTCGTACATTTCTTCGCTTTTTTCGTCGGTGTGTGGGGCGAGCTCACTCCGCCTACCTCGGTTGTCGCCGCGGTGACATCGCAGATCGCCCAGGCGTCTTTCATGGCGACCATGATGAAGGCGATTCAGATCTGCCTGCCGTTGTTTGTTCTGATGGCCGCCGTGTTCACCCGGCCGGAGCTGGTTGTGGAACCGGGACTACAGCAACTCTTTGCGTTTGTGTTGGTGTTTGTCGGGACCGTGGGATTGGCCTGTAGTGTTCATGGAATATATAGTGAGAAAAGCTCCCTCGATGTCTTGCTGAGACTTAGTCTGGCAATACTCTCCATGGCCGCCGCGCTGGCTCCAAGCTACCAGTTGGCTGTCGCAGCGGCAGTGCCAACCGCGGTATTGGTCATTTATGGTTTTTATCGCTCGAGACGAATTGTGCCAGTCTCTTAAGCTGGCTTTCGCACGCGGCGCAATGTTTTCGCGATTCTAGTTGTTTTGATCGGTAAGGTGTTGCCCCGTGAAGGCCGCGGTTCTGTGGCCGGCGTATAGGCCGACCTACCCTCTAGACAAAAGAACCGTAGTGCGTGCAAATGCGGCGCAAGTTCCTCAAACGGCGCAGGCGTAACAATGACGGCAAGAGCCATGTGCGTACTATTCGGTGTGCGAGAGCTTGCGTGTGCATGGATGACGCACGGTACAGCGGCAAGTGTTCCAATAAGTCACTGGGGAGACAAAATGAAACAGCTCACTTTTCCACTGTCTGAGTCCTAAAAAATCACCGTGGCGCTTTTCCCCTTTCACGTCATAACACGTAACATCGTCACGCCATCAAACATGACTGCCCGCCGTAGTGTCAGACTCGCCAGCGTCATCCACTGCAACACGCGCCACGCCGGTAAGATCGAGTATCTGCGCGGCCTGGTCAAGCACCAGGGTTAAATTCCAGCGGCGGAAAAATAGAGCATCGAACAAGGGTGTGTCGAAGTGGAACTAAGGAAATACGAGTGCCAGGCACCCATCGCAATCCTGATTTTCTAAGACCCAGAAATTGAAAAAACAACCTGGCGCCTTCAATTCCCACGAAGCCTTAAGGAGCTAACCGTCCTTCTCTTTTTAATTCCTCCTGTGCCAGTTTCAGGATCCGATCATTAATGACGCGATCGACGGTCATTTTTTTGTCAACGATTCCGTTGCGGATATCCTCCTCCAGCATAAGCTGGATACCGTCAACGGCAATCGTTAGCCCCACTTCGCGGATTCGATGCTCGGTAAAAAAATATCGCTCGCACAAGTGGTTGGATTAAGAAGGATGTGGTGAAGCAAAGCAGCCGAAACCGCTTGTAGTGCAGACCTACCTCCTTTTCATCCTTTGCTGGATGTG
>JAUYJC010000279.1 GCA_030688735.1 Deltaproteobacteria bacterium | reverse complement strand
GACATCCCGGTCAAGCCAGAAGCAGTGCTCACGCTCGCCCACGAGCCGGAGAGCATCGTCGAACTTCATCGTCGCGATGAGTTCGCCACAGTGAGCGAGTAGAGTCTTTTCTTCGAACCGGAAGGTGTCGATGGACCCAAGGGCATAGGCGGGAATATTCGCGTTACGCAGGCCCAGTTCATCCTCCACACGATCTGCAATCGCCGGGTACAGCTCGGCGAAGTTCGTGCGGAGCCGCATCGCGAGGTCTCGGACCGCGCTTACCTCGTCGTTTGTTTTCGGAACAGGAACGCCGTCGAGGCATGCGGGCTGGTTGCCCCTCAGGTCGCTCACGAATTCACCCGTAAGCACATAACGAATCGTGATAGCTCGCAGCTTGGGAAGGCCAGCGTCTTCGGGAAGATCGAGCCCAAGGTGCGACCGTATCAGCTTCGTCAGCTCGCGCGTTGCTTCTTTCGACTCGATCTCTTCGTCGCGTCCGTCGCTCACGAGCCACGCCGCAAGGAGCCCGTCGTTCCCATAGGCGTCATGGAAAATCGCTTTGAGATTCGACGGTGGCTCGGTAGACGAATTGTCCGATAACGCGCGAGCGATGTCTTCGTATGCCACCTTCCTATCAAACGGTAGCATCTCGTCCACGACGCCCAGGGTGTACTTCTGGAGAAGAACGTTCTTTGCGAGTTGTTTGAGTTGCGGCTCCCAGGTAGTTCCCGCCTTCTCGAGTTCCATCAATACCGAACCGTGGCGGTCGCGCTCGCATCCGGGAATGTAGATCATCACGTGATCCGGAGCGTCGCCGTTCACGAAGGGCTCGACGATAGCGCGCAGTTCGAACATCGAACCGTCGTACTCCACGAGCTCCGTGGTGACACCATCGACTGTCACAGGGATGGCGCTGCTCGATGCCTTGACGCCACCACGCACTTCCTCAATGAAGGGCGCGAATTCACGGCGCGCGTCGTACCAAACGAGAACCTTCTTGCTCTTCAGCTTTTCGGCGAGTTGCTTGGCGACGTAGTCGTGCAGCGGATGCATCAGCGGCTCCCTCCCTCGGTGGCAGCGGCGGACGCCGCACGACGACCGCCGCGAGCACGACCATTGCCCGATACGGTTGGCGCATCGAGCAGGTTCTTGAGTGCGGCCTTCACGGCCGGTGAGCTACGTTCGCGGACGAGATCCTCGACCGGCCGTAGTGGCGTTGCGCGCGGCTTCCACTTCCCGTCCGCGCCCTCGACCCAGAACACGTCTTCAAGGCCGTGAGCGATCGCCAGGCTTCGGTCGGTCGCGCATTTCGGGACCACGCGCTCGGGCCAGAGGTGCATCGCGAGGTGCGCCCAGTCGTACTTCCCCGCGGCAAGCTCGTCCCACTTGGCTTTCAGCTCCTTCTGCCAGGGCTTGTGTTGCGGTACGAGGCGCCATAGCGGGGCGAAGTTGATGATTACCCCGTCGTCGAGGTCCGGGTTCCAGAGGGGAGCGATACGCTTCACTTCGTCGAGGAAGGCGCGGAGCTCGTCGACGAACGTCTCCTGCGCGGCGAGAGCCTTTCGCTCTGCTGCATTCGGGCTCTCGCCCACCTCACTCCGAAGCGACTCCAGCGTGCGCTCCTCATACGCGAGCTTCGGGGCCACGTAGTCGTTCTGAACCTTGTAGAGCGTGTCCTTGGTGAACGCGTGGACGTACAGCCACACCGAGTAGCTCGCCGAAGGTGTCGCGAGCTGCCAGTAAATCGGCGCTTTGCGACGGCTCTTCGAGTACATCTTGATGTGCAGCGGGAAGAACTCGCGCGCGAGCCACTCCCTCAGATGTTCACGCTCTGGGGAGCCGATGAGCGCCGAAGCACCCCCGACGACTGAGTGCAGGTCCCTTGCGTGGCCCGCGTCGTCGACCAGAATGTCCGGCGGTGCGATGGGGCGTGACTCCCCCTCGGGCCACATGCCCGGCGAACGCGCGGACAGTGGATCAAACGGTCCAGGCGACGACAGCTGCGCGCGTTCTCCTGTTGCAATCCGCTCGTCAAAACGACCGAACGCAACCCCAACGCACCACGAGAGAAGGGCCGCGTCATGGTCGATGAGGTTTGTTGCCTCGAAAGGAGAGTCCGTGTCGGAGGCATCGACGTCGGAACCTTCAATGCCCGCGCCGTCCTCTGCATCCACGAGTGCATACTGAGAAGCCAGCACATCGGAGGAGAATCCGTACAGCCGTTGCACGCGTTCGTCGATGTTGCGCAGCACTTCGGCGAGCTGCTCCTGAACGGCAGGCGACGTGCTCGGTAGACGCGCCGGCACGGTGAATGCGTGCGAGACTTCGTTGGTCGAATCCTGTAGCCACAGGACGTTCCACGCTTGCCTCGCCAGGCCTGCAAGGTAGGATTCATCATCTGCCGAGAGCACAGGGAACGGTGTTCGAGATACCGCACCTGTTTCAAATGACTTCGCGAGGTCGACACGGGCCAGCTGTAGGTCAAGCAGGGCGCGAAACGATGCGGAGTTCATGACTGCACAGGTTGCAAGAAGCGACTCGGGAGTCTGACTCGGTGTGAAGACCGCCGGTCCCTTGTCGCCAAACACGCATCGTGCAGGGAGCGTGCGAGCGGCGAACCCGGTTGCGCGACGCGACCACGTCAGCCCAGGTAGTCCGTACCTAGTGTAGTTCATCGTGATTCGAGACCAATGCGAATTGTCGTACAGAGTTTCGGCCCACGCTTTGAACTCCGCACCTTCATGGCCCCAGCGGATGCACAAGTAGATGTCCGAGTAAATCGCCGATGCCGCTCCACCCTTGGCCAAGCCAAACCACTCACTCTCCTCGCAACCCGGCGTCTCCCAGTACAATCGTAGAAAACGGAAGTTATCGGCCGTGGCAACGCCCTGGCCAGCGAAGCGCCCAGTGCTTTCGAAGGACGGCAGCACTCGAAACGCACGAATCAACTCGGGAGCGGCCCAGTACGCAAGAGGTGCCCCGGGAATCTCGAGCAGGCTATCGACATCACGCACGAAGGCATGTCGATCGTCGGAATGCACATCCGCGCACAAGCGTCTGAGCGTGTCAGCTTTGTCAGGCTCGCCAGCGACCCGTATAAAGATCGTCATCCTTTGCGCTCCAAGCAGTAGGCGGCCGTCTCAACCATTGCGCTGTCGAGAACACCTGCACCAAGGTCAGCGAACACTTGCATCCGAGCAGCAGATTTGAGGACTTCCTGTCGCCAGCTCTTGAACCCGGAGAGAAAGAATCCAGTTCGCGACGTGATTGCTCCGATCATCGACCGCGTCGCGAGCAGTTCGATCCCGCGCTCAACGAACGCGCCGTAGACATCGTCTTTGCTCCTCGGGTACGCCTTCCACAACGCCGACTTGGCTTGCGGGGTGATGGCTCCGAACGGCGGATTCATCAGCACTACATCGAACCGTTTCTCTGCGGTCTCGAGCAGACCTATTCCGTGTGTAGCGTCGTCAGCGAAGAGTCGTCGCTTGGTTCGGACACGCGGCTCCTCCGCCATTGCGGACTTCGCGATCGCCGCTCGAATGCGTGCCTCGGGCGGTGCGAACAGTTCGCCCGTTTTCCCGCGCTTAGGCGCGCGAGCGATCAACTCCTCGACGCGCAGCAAGATGCCTAGGTCGCCCGCGAGCGTCAGCGTCTCGACCAGGTCCGTGAACACACGACCGAGCTCCGCGTCGCCAAGCTTCGCCAGGAACTCCTTCATCGTCGCGCCGTCGGTCACGAGCGGCTCGGCCACGACGACGTTGGAACGGCGGATCAGAGGTCGCTCTCCCCGCGGTATACTGAAGTCGCGGAAGGCACGCTGCGCGCGCATCCAGAGCGCAAGCTGCGCGATCTGCGCGCAGCGCGGGTCGATGTCGACGCCATGAAGGTTGCGGGCAAGGATCAGCGCGGGCATTGCCCGCCTCAGCGCATCGATGTTTGGGTAGTCAGCCGCAAGTGTCCTGCCAGTCGCTTCGCTTTTCGGAGCGTCCGGGTCGTGGAATGCTTCTTCGTAGATCACAAGCAGTAGGTAGAACGCGTAGAGCAAGAAGTGCCCACTGCCACACGCTGGGTCGAGCACCCGGATGTCTCGCGGGTCCTTCTTCGCGCGCGGCAGGTACGTCTCGTCGGGACGCCTTACGAGGTACTCGCAACGATCGACGAGCACGGTCTGGCCCGCGCGCATCTCGTACCAGATCCGACCGAGCGTATTGTCCGTGAGAAACTGGACGACGTAGCGCGGCGTGAAGAACTGGTTTCGCACCGCGAGCTCGCGACTGTTGCGCGGAGCTTGGGAGGCCTCCCGCATGGCGCGCCGCTCGTCACTGCTATTGAAGAACTGGTAGACCCACCCGATGGTCTCGTCCTCGCCCCACACGCTCACGAGGTCCGTGGCGTTCAGCACGTCGAGCAACGCCTCGAACGTCTGTCGCTTTGGCCAGAGCACCGACGCCGGATCCCTCCGGTCGAAGAGCACCTTCACCTCAGTGGACAGCTCGTCGAATAGGCTCTCGATGTAGAGGCGGTACCCGGCACTCTCCGGGAGCAGTGCAACACCAGGGGCCATGCCGCAGAACTCGCGGTAGCCGGCGGACTGCTCACCCTTGGTGATGCACTCCTGTACCAGCTCGCGCGCTTCGAGCATCTTGAGCGCGACGAAGCGGTTGAGCGTCGTGAACGCGGCGTCGCGCAGGTAGTCAACGACCGCCTCGGCTGCACTCATGCCAGCGGCGCGCTTGTGCTCGATCGCGGCGACGATCTTGTATCGCTCGAACACCTGCCGCGGGGATAGGTGCGATCCGGCTTTTGGCGCAACGGTGCCATCCCGCAGAATGTCGAACGTACCCTCAAGCTGCGTGGAGAAGTCATTCTCGATCAGTTTCCGCGCTCGCTGCGTCGCGCGTTCGATGGCGTTGCGAGTGTCTTTATCCATGGCACGCCGCGGCGCGAGCTTGGAATCTCGGTTCCAATCCAGTTCCAAATCCGGTGCCGCCCAAGGCGCCACCGTGACCCGCCACATTGGGCACCCTTCGGAACTTTTCGGAACTTTTCGGAACCGCGAGTTCTGACGCCACAAGGGACGGGGGAGTCCTCATTATTGCTGGCCCCTTTCCGGCCCACGATACCAACGCGCCGCCGCCGTGGCGCCGCGAGCATGGATCTTCCTCAAGCGGCGAAGATCCCGCAGCAGAACCTTGATTTCATTGTCCGAAGCCTGCGGTAGCACAGCAGCCAGTTCCACGCGTCGGATACCGCGCTCGCCCGCCGCGACAATGGTCCGCAAGAGAGCGTCCCGCTTGGCGTCGCGATCAATGTTCTGCCCGCCCGCGTGCCGACCCGAGAGCCGCACGGCGAGCGGGTTCGCGCCGAGCGTACAGCCAACGCGGACCTCGCTCGCCTCGAACGCCGGAGGCGGGCAACCTTCCTGGCGCATGATACGCAGCATGGTCTGGATACCCTGCCCCTCGGCCTGGGCGAGGCCAAGCCGGTTGAAGAACCATGCGAGAACCTGGTTCCGCCAGTGCGGACCGGCACGCCCTTCGCGGAACGCGACGGGGTCCACGCCAAGCGGCAGGGATCCAGGTGACACGAACTCGATCCGGTCTGCGAAAGCTGTGATCCGCACGGGGTCGTACAGCTCGTAGTCGCGATGGGCGAGTGTGTTCCCGAGCGCCTCCGTGAGCGCACGGATCGGGTACCGGACCTTGTTCGGGTTCGCGACGTCCTCCTTGTCGAAGATAGTCGTCGCCTGCGCTGCGAGGAGGGCGGTGAGCCGGCGAGCCTGATCGAGTACCGTGCCGCCGATCTCGTGCCTCTCCGCATGTGGGTCGGACCGGTCGCGTCCGGGATAAGTAGAAAAGAGAGAAAACGCCCCCGGAATGAACTTCTGCGGCTCGCGTCCGAAGAGCAGCACGGCGAAGTTCCGAGGGCGGACGGCGCCCGTAAGCGGCTCCGCGACGCACAGCGCTGGCACCAACGCGTGCATCTGCACGTCGGGGACGAGGTACGACTCGACGCCGCGGTCCGGCGCGAACACATCCAGGCGCGTCAGGGCGTCACGCAGGGCGAGGAGGTCCAAATCTGCGACGGTCGCACGGTCGCACGGCCGGCGGTCCCACGGCTCCATGGCGCCCTTCCGAACCAGCAGGTCTCGGAGGAGCCCATTGCGCGCCTCGATCGTCGTCCGGCTTACGCGCACGTAGTGCTTGGCGCCCTCGGTCCCCTTGCGATAGGTGTGCGCGTGTCCCGTCGCGGGTTGGATGAACACCAGAATCCGTCGGTCGGGGTTGTCGCTCGGTAATTCCTCGATGAGCGGAGTGATCGGTGGTGATACGCGTTCACGGCAGCGGGTCAGGACGGTTCCCTCGACTGCTTTGAAACGCGACGCGGAAAGGCCGGTGCGCACCAGCACAGGAAAGCCGTTGGAGCCCTTCTCTTCACGCGCTCCGCAGACGACGTAGCCGCCGCCAAGATTCTGCAGGTCATTCGCCAATGCTGCGAGGGTGGCTACGACATCGTCGATGTCCGCGACGTCTGCCTTCCATTCGGTCTGCTCACTCTCGCGGCGGGAAAGCTCTTGCAAATCCACTCGCGGCATTAGGACAGCACCACTTTCTTGCCGGCGCCGATGAGACGCGCGCACTCATCGCGGAGACCTGCGAGTGCAGCATCGAGCTGCTCTTCCGTCTCGATGCCTCCCGTAAAGTAGGCCCCAACATTGACCGGCGCCAGCCGCTCTCCCTCGATTGCCTCCTGAACTGCCCGGACTGCGGCGCGGAGGCGCGCGTCGCACGCGTCGCGTTCGGACCGCAGAAGCGCGATAGGCACCGTGGCCGAAGCTCGCGCCATTCCATTCTGAACCGGTGCCGCAATTGAACGCTGAGCATCCTCTTGCAACTCAGACCAGCCGGGGGTCTTGGTCAGATGATCGAAGGCTTTCGTGTAAGCGTCGATTCGCGCTTGCAGCGCATCCTCGAATCGACGCGCATATTCGGACTCGATCGCTCCGGCGTGCTGCTCGATGGCGGGCAGATCTCGGAAGAAGGTTTCACGCGAGAAAAGATCCCGCAACTCGTTCGCGCGCGAACGGAGGTCTTCGCTCAGATCGGGCTCCTTATCGAGAAACGGCCATGCGACGCTGAGCGCTTGTCTTGCCCGCTCGATGTCACGAAGCCGTGGTTCAGAGAGAGCCTGCTCTAGCTCGACCGCACGCTTGATGGCGTCTTTGATAGATCGGTGCGAAGCGCTAAAAGTTGCGATCGCGTTATCTTCCGAACCGCGGAGGATCGCCTTCATCTGACCGAGCGCGCCTTCGAGCACACCTCCACCAGGCAGTCGGTGCGCGGTAAGCTGACCATACGCGGAGGCGACGGTGTCCTCATGCCGCGCAACCTCATTGCGCAGCTCGGCGCAGATGGCGCCTGCATTTAGCTCACGGACCTCGGTTCCGAAGGTGTCGCGGAAGGCTTCCGATGCCTTCACCAACTCTTCGAACTCGATACCCTTCTTCGGGCGGAATGATGCCTGCCGGAAAAGGTTGTTGTTCGAGAATGTGTCGCGGGCCTCGATACCAGTCGCAGAGTCAATCGTCTGGCCTTTACTCGTGGCTTCGATTTTCCCGGCACGCAGCAGCGACAGGACCAAGAGGCGCACGACCTCGAAGTCCCAGCCGAAAGGCTCCTTGGCGAACTCGTCGGAGAGGAAGCGACCGCTCGCGGTGTCGCCATAGTTGGCGCGCTCGTCGATACGGTCCAACACCTCCTTCAGGGGGCCGCTCTCGACCCGGAAGACCGTCTTGCCCTTCTCGTCCCGGAGGAGACCCAAGCTTCCGAACACCGAGGGAAGGCCTTGAAGGTTCTCCGCGGTGAAGAGTGCGTCGACACCCTTCTTCACGTCGGACGACTTCGCTGCGGCCTCCTTGAAGCGATCGAACACTTCGGGAAGAACATGCCCGAGGATCTCAGCGGCGCTCTTGCCGACGTCCACGGCGCGGTCACCAGGACTGCGGTCGTTGCCTTGGAAGTACACGCTACCCGACAGACAAGCTGCCCTGAAGAGTCTTCGAAGCTCGTCCTGATGGCGGCGCAGCCGCACCTTCTCCTCACCGATCAGCGCGGTCTCGTCGGCCGTTTTGGCCTCGCGCTCCTTACGCGTGAGCATCTCCTTGGAACGAAACAGTTCGACGGTTTCTCGATCGATCGCGTCGTTGAGGGAAACTGCCCAGAAAGCGTTCTTCCGCTCCTGTTGGCTTCGCGTACGAAGCTCCGCAGCGAGCCGCTGGAACTCCTTGCCGTCATCTGCGAGATGGACGTGGAACATCATGTCGCCATCGACGACTTCGCGACCATGGATCGCGAGCCCTGCTTTGAAGGCTTTGGTGTCGAAGAGAGTGTGCGACGGCTGCGGTTGCCAGAAGGACGTAAGAACCTCCGAGAACAGGCGATGAGCATCGCCAGGCTTCGGACTAATGCCGTTACGGATTCGTTCCCAGTCATCTTCAGCGGGCGTCGGAATGCGGTAGCCGTCGTCACCCCGGCGAACCTTCTGACCAACCTCAAGCTGACTAAGCGCCTCCTTCACTGCGGCAAGCTGTGAGTCTCCGGTTACACCCGGATGGAGCGCCGCAGCGATATTCTCTGCCGTGCGGTGAACACTCTTAACATACTGTAAGAGACAGATGACCTTCGCCACCGGCTGCGCAAGCGGGTGCTCGATCTCCTTCGAGATAGCTGCGATCTTTGCGCGCACTTCGGAACCAATGTTTCCCTCAACCAGATCATACACCTGGTCAAGCCTGACGAGCGCTCCGAGTGGCTCATCGGCCAAGTTGACAGCCGGATTGATGAGCAGCTGCTGAGCGAGCTTGATGATCGTGCGGTTTGCGCCGCCGACGTGCCTGCTCGCTCCACCCTGTGTGCGCAGGCCCGAGACGACCTGGATTACCAGATCGATCTGGTAGGGCAAAAGCGGGTATAGGTCACTGAAGTTGTCGTGCGTAAGTTCGGGCAGCTTAATGTCAGCTGTCACCCGAGTGTGCTCTGTCAGCCGACCACGATGGTCATCGAACAACTTTCCAAGCGCAGCCTGCGCGGCGGCGTTCTTCGAAAGAACGCGGCGACTGGTGACCTCGGAAATGTCCGACGGTTCCAAGTGAACCTGAAGTGGGAAGCGATCCATCAGCCGAGCAAGCTCGATCTTCTTATCGTCGAGGCCGCTGACGAGGTCACCGAGCTTCTCCTGCGAAGTAACGACGATCCAGTGCTTCCCGCGCCCCTTCACACCGAGGTTCTGGACCACCGCCTGTAGATCAAGCATTTTCTGCACGTCCCGCGCGACGAACTGGCCAACTTCGTCGATGACGAACATAAGCGTCCGTCCAGGACACCGTCGCTTCATTAACTCGTTGGCACGATCCCCTAACTTGCCCGGCGTTATGTCCGCTTTGTTCTTGACCGCCTTCACCCAAGAGTCCGCCATCGGATAGGTGGCGGTGTCGAGACTATGGAGAACACGGCTGGCTTCGCTGAGGGCGAAGGCAACCTTGCCCTTCTCGGCGGACCAATCTTTGTTGAAGATCCGCCGGTACTCCTTCTCGAAACGGGAGAGCTGTCCTTTTTCTTCGAGTGCGATCTCGAGCTCCGAGAGATCGAGGTCCTTGGCGTAACCGAGGCTCTGGAGAAAAAGCCCGTACATGATTTCGGTCAGCGTCTGATTGCCGCTGCGGATTCCCCGGTCTGTCGAGACGTCGAAGATGACCGCGTGCGTGGGAATTTTCTCGGCAATGGCTTTGAGCAGCACCTGAACCTTCCTATCGCCGGTGCGCCGGCCGAACCTTTCGGCTGCGGATTCGCCGGCGACCAGGCGATTCTCAATGGAAAGACCGAGCATTTTAGCAAAGCTTGATTTGCCGGAGCCGAAGAAACCAGAAACCCATATAGCGATGCCCTCATGTGGCTTATTCGGTGTCTCGCTGTAACGCTCGAAAATCTCTGAATAGTATCGGCTAATCGCATGTGTGACGACATATTCGTCAATTTCATCTCGAATGACCTCTTCGTCGGTCTGGTCAACTTTGATGACCTCCTCTATAGGGCGGTCAACCTTTTTGTCGAAGAGGCTCTTAATCAATAAGTCGGTCATTATTGAGTCCTCTCAGAAGATCTTCGGGCGATAGTTGTGTTCCGCGTCGAGCACGCCCATGAAGCGCAGGCCCGCCGCCCCATCGAGGTCGCCTGGATAAAAGAGCACCGTCGGAACATGCACCCTGCCCTTTAGCTGCTCAAGCAGCGAAAAGGTCCGGTAGACCGGGAAAAGCGCTCCGGTTCGCAAGATGAATACGATGTCGCGAAACGGGTCAGGGTCCTCCGGCATTCGTGCTGCGACAAGGTCGACGAGCGGTGTGTACCCGGACAGCACGGAGTGGACAGTCTCGACGATCGTTTCGACTCCCTGTTCGCGCTCTGCGGTAAACCAGTCCTCAAGCGGGCGCTGGGAGCGCATCGCTTCGTCGAGGCACTCAGCGAGGGAAATCCGTCGGATACGCTTCCCCTTTTGCGTGAGGCGTGTCTCTATCAACGTAACCTGCTTACGCAGCTCAAACTCCTCCTCGGGATCGTACCGGAACAGTGCGTACGGCATGTCGTGATACGCGCTAATACGTTCACGCGGATCCGCCGACGCAAGAAGCGGCTCGAGATCGTGCTTGAGCCGATGTTCAAAGTCGCTCATGCGACCATCCTCTCTGCGTACTCGACAGCGCTTTCGCAAGGCAGCGAGAGCTGCACGAGGCTGCCTGCCACCTGGTAGTCCAGCTTGCGAAACTGGTGTAGGCGGAGGATCTCGTGCTCGACTTCAGCGGGTCTCATCAGGAACATGCGCCAGTCGTCTGCGGTCACCACGCTGCTCAGGCTTTGTTTCTCTTCACGCATGGCATGGAGGAGGTACAAAAAACTTCGTTCGGGCAAATGATAACTGGCGAATTCTTTAACGGCGCTGCCACGCAGAAGCCCGAAGTCCCCGGCGATCTTTAGCAAGCCCGCAGCAACTCGTTTGATGGTCTGCTCGCTCCACGCGTGCTCCGTGGTCGCACCGCGTTTTCCAATTCCTTTAAGATACGTATGGAGTTCCTCAGGTCGAACCCGGAAAACGCCAGAGTCGAATGCAGGGAACATCCAGTTCTGAAGAAAGTCCCTCAAGAGAAATTCGTCGCGCGTAATGTGCCATAGCAATGCCGGTTTCCATACGTCGAGATCGCAGCCGTTTCTCGCCAGAAGAACTAGGGCGCGGTCGCGCCCGTCAGGATCAAACCGTCGATTCAGTACCCATGCGACATCACGAAGCCAGGTATTGCTGCTCGCTCCAATGAAGTTTTCGCGTCGCAATCGATCGAGGTTCTCACGCTTAGACCGAGCAAAATTCCACGACGCGAAGACGGCGTATGTCTCTTCGATCATCGCCCCCTTTATGATCGTGAACGACGATACAACGTTGGACCGCGACAAAAATCTCATCCGTCGCCCCTCCTGGCGTAGGGTACCGCCAGTGCACCGGGCTCGCCTCGGGCGAAACCGAGGGCGAGCAGCGCGATATCTTCATCGGTTCCGGAGAAGATGCCGGGAAGCGGTACAGCCCGACCCTCGGCCGAGCGTCGGAGCTTGGAGAAAGAATCAACGTCGTGGTCGCCGATAACTTCGAATGACCGCAGCGCGGCGACGAGATCGGTTCCCTGAAGCGTCTCTAGGCGTTGGAAGTACGGTGCCCAATCGCCTGCGTCATCAAGCCAGTGTTCCCACTGAGCGTCGAACTCTTCCTCGATGCTTTCAGACAGGCGCCACAAAGTCACGCATCCGGGCGGATCGAACACTTCGCTGCTGCGATGGGCTGCGACGGCGAATACCGAGCGCGCTTGCGCGAAGTAGTGCGTACGCGGAAATCCACGGCGGAGTGCCGCTGCGCCCAACCGCCCGAGCTGTCCCTTGGTGTTCCACCACCTGGCCATGTCCATCTCGCCAAAGCGACCCACGATGAGGCGAAGCTTGAGTAGGCGGTCGAGGTCCAGGGCTGTCATCGCCTGTGTCATAAGAACAGGAGTTTCTGGAGTCAATTCGTTAGCTTTGCGCGTTCCCCAGTTATTACAGTTCACTGCACTGTAAATTACAATTCCGTAGGGTTCATTTGCCTAGCCCACGGAATTCGCCGTCCGAGCAACAGCAGGGTCGAAGTCACCACATCCCGGTTCGGCGCTCAGGAAATAGTAGTCGAAATGGGGGGCGGATGCCAAGAGGACCTACCGAAACAGATGTTCCAGGGGGTGAATCAGGTTGCCGCGCCCCGAAACCTGAGGTAGGAAAAGACTGAAGCAGACATGGAAACCCCGTCAGATCACGTCCGCGTTCATCTCATGATCAACGGTAGAGTGCAGGGAGTCTATTTCCGCGCCTCCACCGTTGCCCAGGCCCAACAGCTGGGTGTCACCGGCTGGGTGAGAAACCGTTCCGACGGCTCCTTGGAATCGGTCGCCGAGGGATCAAGAGCTAAGATTGATGAATTCATCGCCTGGTGTCGGCACGGTCCGTCCGGGGCGCAGGTTCGCCAATTCGACGTTAGCTGGCAAGAGCCGACGGGCGAGTTTAACGACTTCCACATTCGCCGGTAAACTATATCGTGTCTGGTTTGCCTTGAAATCTAAGCGGTGCGAAGCGAGGGAAATTGAAAAGGGGGACCGAGTCCCCCTTTTCAATTCAATTTCTTCCGCTGTAGATGGGTCACCGTAACTTATTCGCCCGGCTTTTCCGGTTTGGGCTCCGGTGCCGGCTCCTCTTGCGCGAAACTAACCGGCGCGGACAGACTGATCATGCTCGATAGCGCCGTGAGTCCGAGCAACACTGCTAGTGCGATCTTCTTCATATTTTCCACCTCCTTTCCCGATGCAAATTCTTTGATGATGACTGGAGCAAGCGGTATGCCACGCCGCGGCTTCAGCGTTTCGTCGGCAAATGCTTGGAAAACAGCGACCTTGGACTCTAAGCAGAAAAAGCCAAGTAGCAAAATGACACGTTCGATTTCGATGGAACTGTTCGCGGCCGTGGAAATCGCCACAAAGAACTTAAAATATTTGAACTAATTTGCTTTGCTGCAATTGGCCACAGCCTGATGCATTTTGCACCGGGTTTTGTCGGCCACCGGCTTCCGTGAGTTTTCCACCTATTGTTTTCACAATAAATTTATCGATATTTATTCGGCCCTATCTCGGGTATGCTGATTGCTCCTACAGATAAGCGACTGTATATGAAGCTCGGAACCAAGCTCACTCTGTCCCTTGTTCTTTCCGTGATTCTGACCATGACGATTCACGGCTACTTAAGCGTTCAACAACAAGAGCAAGAAGCTATCAGGGAAATACGCGTCGGCATGGGTGGTTTCACTCGAGCGGTACAGTCGATGCTAGCGCATTTTTACGCCGACAATCATGACCTCACCGCAACCCAAAAGTTTCTCAATGCGGTCGCGCCTCGGGGAAACATCCATGGGGTCGTTCTTTATGATTTGGACGGCAAACGCGTTGCCTATTCGTCATCACTCAAATATTCCAATGACTTCCCTCAATTGAATCCCCGGCCGATCCTCGACATCGATCCTCGGCCGGCTTTGCGTAATTCGAAAGACCGGGAAGGATACCTTAGCAGGTCCGAAACTTTGATTTACTATCGCATTGAGCCTATCGCCGATTCCCAAGGCCGCCCGGTCGGCGCTTTTGTACTGGCGCGTCATGGCCCTCAACTAATGGTGGGCGTGCATGAAAGACGGAACCGCATTATTGGAACGACCGTCATTCTGATCATCCTACTGTCCGCCCTGATACTCACGATTGTACGGCGCAATGTCACCGTGCCGATCAATAAACTCATTGAACGGATCAGAGAAATCGCCAAGGGAAATTGGACCCAACGAATTGAAACCGCCGGCGCCAGCGAACTGGATTTGCTAGCCGACGAATTCAATCAAATGAGTGAAAAGATTGAAATGGGCTACCGCAGGCTCGTTGAGGAGCAGCGGGAAAATCTCAAACTGGAAAGAAATTTTCGCCAATCAGAACGGCTGGCTTCCGTGGGTCAATTGGCTGCCGGGCTAGCACATGAAATGGGCACGCCGCTCAACATCATCGGCGGACGAGCCGAGCACCTGCTGCGCCGGCCGCGAACGCCGGAAGAGACCAGGGAGAACCTCGATATCATTCGCGGTCAGATCGACCGAATCGCGGCTCTTGTCCGACAGCTCCTGCAATTTTCCCGGCGCAAAGAACCGATATTTCGCAATATCGATTTGAATACGCTTATCGCGAACGTAATAAATCTTTTGGAACACAAATTGGCTGCGCAGAACGTGCACGTGGAGGTCAATAGAGCCGGTATTGAATGGCCCACCATTCGGGCCGACGCCGACCTGCTACAGCAGGTTTTTATCAATCTTTTCTTAAATTCGTTGCACGCACTGAAACAGGACGGCAATATCAGGATCGCGGCTGAGGTCACCCGGAACGGGTCGCCATCAGAGGCCGCCGCGAGTACCGGTGATTGGCTTAAAATATCCTTCGAGGACGACGGCGCAGGCATCGCGCCGAAAAATCTCGACCGAATTTTTGATCCGTTTTTTACCACCAAAGATATCGGCGAAGGCACCGGCTTGGGACTGAGCGTAAGCTACGGTATCATCAAAGACCACGAGGGTGAGATCAAAGTGGAGAGCGAACTCGACAAATTCACCCGTTTCCTGATTTACCTGCCGATGAATGCGCCCGGCAGCGCCGCCCGGGGGAAAATTGCGATTTCATGACCGCGGACTCGTCCAAGCGCAGCAACTCCCGGGGGCGCATCCTGGTCGTCGATGACGACCGGGAGATGTGCCGCTTCCTGGCGGAAATTCTCGGCGAGGAGGGCTACGCCGTCGACACGGTTCAGGATGGCGCCTTGGCCCTCGATCTTTTCACCCAAAACCATTTTGACCTCGTCATCACCGACCTGAAGATGCCACGGATGGCGGGCACGGAGTTGCTCCGCCGCCTTAAAGAAATCGATCCCGAATGCTTGGTCTTGCTCCTGACCGCCTTCGGAACCATCGAGAGCGCCGTCGATGCCATGCGCGCCGGCGCTTTTCACTATATCACTAAACCGTTTCGTACCGACGAGCTGCTCATCCAGGTCGAACGCGCCATGGAACGGCGCACGCTGCGCGAGGAATTGAAACGACTTCGAACCGAAGTACAGGCGCGCGATCGCCTGCAAAATATCATAGGCCGGAGCGCGGCGATGCAGAAGGTCTTCGAGACCGTCGCGCAGGTGAGCGATTTTTTCGCCAACGTTCTAATCACCGGGGAAAGCGGCACGGGCAAAGAGCTCATCGCGCGCGCCCTTCACTTCAACAGCTCGCGGGCGACCGGACCGTTTGTCGCCGTCAACTGCGCGGCGATTCCCGAGACGCTGCTGGAGAGCGAGCTCTTTGGCTATGTCCGCGGCGCCTTTACCGACGCTAAAAAAGATCGGCGGGGGCTGTTCCAGGAGGCCAGCGGCGGCATCTTGTTTCTCGACGAGATCAGCGAGGTCCCCCTCAACCTTCAAGCAAAGCTGTTGCGAGTGCTGGAAGATAAGGAGATCAGACCCCTGGGAGCCAATCAGGCGGAAAAAGTCGATACGCGGGTGCTGTCGGCGAGCAACCGAATTCTCGATGACATGGTTCGCCAGGGCAGTTTCCGACAGGATCTCTACTACCGGCTCAACGTGATCCGCATCGAGCTTCCGCCCCTGCGCGAAAGGAGCGAGGACATTCCACTCCTGGTCGACCATTTCATCCGGAAGTTCTCCGACGGCGTCAAGCGCGCAGTGACTGGCATTCAAGAGGAAGCCCTGACGGCGCTAAAAAATCACTCCTGGCAGGGCAACATCCGCGAGCTGGAGCACACCATAGAACGGGCGGTCCTTCTCGGCAGAGGGCCGACGATAAGCATCGATGATTTGCCCCCGCAGCTCGCCGCCTGCGGCGAAAGCGCCGCGGTCCTTGGCACCGCCCTGGCCAAACAACTGACCTTGCGCGATCTCGAACGGGAATATATCGGCAAAGTGCTGCAAACCACCCAGGGAAACAAGACAGAAGCGGCGAGAATCCTGGGCGTAGACCGCACCACGCTTTATCGAAAACTGGAAGAGTATAGGCTTAAAGACTAACCAAAGGTATTTGAAATTCAGAAACTAAGAAGAGATCGGAAAAACCATGTCTCCCGCAAAGCATGTCCTGAGCGAAGTCGAAGGGACGCAAAGACGCCAAGTGACGTGCCCTCGGCCCGTCATCCCGAGCGAATGCGAGGGATCTAAGAAAGATTTCTCCCTTCGGTCGAAATGACACGGAGCGCCACTTTGCGCCTTCGCGCCCCTTGGGCGAAGCTCAGGACATGCTTGGCGGGATAAATTTTCCTGGAGTCGTTCTGTTCAACATTTCCAAGGTAAGTATCTAAACGCTCGTTATCGCTCCAAAGCCAGCCGATAAATTTCTTTTTTGGAATATCCGTATCGCTCGCCTAAAAGCTCGGCGATTTCCTTCACCCGCATTCCTTCCTGTTTGAGCCTGCGAATATCGTCTTTCAGACGATCCTCGGGCACGGAGGACTCCCCAGCCGAGCCCTTGATGACAAGCGTCAGTTCGCCGCGAATCTCCCGCCCGGCCAGCTTGTCGATCAGCTCGCCGGCAAGCCCGCGCAAAAACTCTTCATAGACTTTGCTCACTTCGCGCGCCACCACGACTTCGCGATCGCCAAGCAGCTCGTGGATATCGCGGAGCGATTCCAACAGCCGGTGCGGCGCCTCGAAACAGACGATGGTTCGCATCTCGCCGCGCAGGGCTGCAAGCCGGTCCCGCCGCTGCTTTTTCTTAGCGGGCAAAAAACCTTCGAAGATGAAGCGGTCAGTGGGCAGGCCGCTCACGCTCAGGATTGCCGTGAGCGCCGACGGGCCCGGAATTGGCGTCACTTGAATCCCGGCGCTGATCGCCTCGACGACGATGCGGTAGCCGGGATCCGATATGGCCGGCACTCCGGCATCCGTTACCAGGGCAATATTCTGGCCCTGTAAAATCCGCTCGACCAACGGGCGCGCCTTGGTCCTCTCGTTGTGCTCATGATAGCTCGTCAGCGGCGTGCGAATATCGTAGTGGCCGAGAAGTTTCTGGGTATGCCGCGTGTCCTCGGCGGCGATCAGATCGACTTCTTTGAGCACCCTCAAAGCGCGCAGCGTGACGTCTTCGAGATTGCCGATCGGCGTGGCAACGACGTACAAGATCCCAGCCATATCCCCAACCCTTCCCAAAGTACTGAGTAATGAGTGCTGAGTCCTGAGTAAGAAAACAACTCGGCACTCAGGACTCGTTACTCAGGACTCATTTCCCCCAATCCCGCGAATAGCGAAAATCGCGGTCGATGGTGCGCTGGGAAACTTTGGCGATGATCGGCAGGCGCCGCTTGAATTGCGAGTTCATGATGCGCGAGGAAATCTCATCGATGAAGCGCTCGGCGAAACCGGCAGTGATCAGTTCGGCGCGGGTGTAGCGCTGGTCCACCATGAGATAGAGCAGGTGGTCAACGTCCCGGTAACTGAACCCCAATTCCCCTTCGTCGGTTTGGCCGTGCCAAAGATCCGCCGAGGGCGCTTTTTTCACGATCGCCAGCGGCACACCGACAGCCTCCGCCAAGGCCCAGACCTGTACCTTATAGAGATCGCCCAGGGGATTGACGGCCGAGGCCATGTCGCCGTAAAGCGTTCCATAACCGAGCAGGAGTTCGGTCTTGTTGCTCGTGCCCAGGACCAATGCGGTCCAGCGCGCCGAGTGATCGTACAGGATGGTCATCCGTTCCCGAGCCATTTTGTTGCCGCGCCGCCGCGCGTCGGCGTCGGGATAGCGCTCGAAGTAGGCGTCGATTTGCGGCGTGATATCGACGAGCAGGGGTTGGACACCGCTTTTTTCGATTACCTTCTCGGCGTCGGCCCGGCTCTCGGGATTCGAACTTTTGTACGGCATCATGATGGCCAGGACGTTCTTCGGCCCCAGAGCCTCCGCGGCCAGCATCGCGCTCAAACTGGAATCGACCCCGCCGGAAAGGCCGACGACGACCCGCTTGAGCCCGGTCTTTTCCACCTCGTTGCGGATGAATGCGACGAGGATTTGGCGCAGCAGCTTAGTGTTGGTTGGAATCTGGATCACAAAGATCGCCGTCGGCTATTGGCCGTCAGCAAAGCCGGCTGAAGCCCACCGTCATTTCTGCTTCGACTTGCCGCGATGTTGAACCTTTGAACTCTTGAACTTTTGAACCTGTTTTTGCGCCACCGGCCGCTCGCGGATGCGCATGAGCTCGTTGATCGTGAGATCGAGGTCTTCGTCGCGCAATAGCGGCGCCATGGTTCGCTTGCGGCGCACCGACTCCAAGGTCACGTCGCCGACGAGGAACGCTTCCTCGTAGTATTTCGCCTTGGCGATTCGTTGGCCGAAGGGATCGACTATCTCCGATCCCCCCCAGAACCCGACGCCGTCCTCGAATCCCACGCGGTTGCCATAGATCATAAACAGACTGAATGTCTCCGCGTTGGCGCGGTTGATCATCTCCCAGTAGCGGGCGTTGTCATCCTGGCTCTGCTCATCGACAATGCCGCGCAGAGGACTCGACGAGGGGCAGATTACTGCGAGGGCACCGTCCAGTGCGGCCAGATAAATCGTCGAGGGATGCCATAGATCTTCGCAGACGAGCATCGCGATGCGGCCGAACTTGGAATCGAAGGCGCGAATGCGATCGCCCCGGGCAAAATAACGCTGCTCATCGAACATGCCGTAAGTGGGCAAGTAAACCTTGCGGTGGACATGGCGCACTGCGCCATCCTCGAAATAGACCGCCGAGTTGAAGAAGCGATGGTCGGCGCTTTCTTCCACCAGCCCGGCAACAAAGGGGATTTCGCGGCTCAATTGCTTGAGCTTCCTCATCTCCGGCGAACGGTCCGAAAGAGCGACGCTGGGAACCATGTCGCGCAGATAGTAGCCGGTGAGGCTCAGTTCCGGAAAGACCAAGAGATCGGCCCGCTCTTTGATCCCCTGGCGAATCTTTTCCTCATAAAGCGACAGGTTGGCTTGGAGGTCCCCGAGCCGGGGGTTGATCTGGGCGATGGCGACACGAATAGACATAGGTGCGTTTCCGTCTTTTCACGAGTGGAAAATTTTAACGAACCTAACATAGGCGAGTAGTCACTTGCAATTTGGCCTCCCTGCGCTTATGGATATTTTATTCCTCGGTCTAATACGCAACCACGGCTCATGGAGCAGACGGGAGATACCGAAGCCGATGACAGCGGACACTGTTTTAATATTTGGCCAAGACCTCTGACCCTATACTTCGGAAGCCCGTGAGGACTTCTCCCGCCGCAAGATACCCTTCGAGTATGTCAACGTTCTGGAACAGGCCAGCAGCCTCGATCAGATGCTAAGATACTCCAAGGGACGCCGCCAGATACCCGTCATCGTTGAAGCGGGCAAAGTGACCATCGGCTTCGGCGGCAGTTGAGAGGTTTGAGCGGCCGACGGCGTCGGCTCCAGGCAAACAACCGGCCGCTCGCTGAGCGGGAACACCATCGACATACCCCTGAGGTTACAGTTGACTGGGCAAATCAATCGGCTGATTAGCGATAAGGTCCACGCTCTCTTTGGCGAAAATTCCATTCTCGTATCGTTGACAACCCTTGCCGGCGACGCCTCAAGCCGGCGTTATCATCGCGCCTCGTTGCAGGGGGCCGATGCCCCGCCGTCGGTCATCGTCATGGAACTCCCCGCGGGAAGCTCTCTGCCCCTTTCCAGTGAGGAGTTAGCGGTATTCAAGGAACCATTAAGAGAACTGCCCTTTCTCAACGTGCACCGCTTCCTCAGCCGCATCGGCGTCAGAGTGCCCCGGCTTTACGGTTACTGGGAAAAAGAAGGCATCCTACTACTGGAAGACCTGGGCGATATAGCTCTGTGGGACCGAGTGCAATGCTTGCCGCCGTCCGAGGTTCTAACGTGGTACCAGAAGGCGATCGACGAGCTGTTGGTGCTGCAAATACGCGGCACCGAGCAACGCGACGACGCCTGCATTGCCTTTCAACAGCGCTTCGATATTCGCCTCTACATGTGGGAGTTCGAGCATTTTCTCGAATACGGCCTGATCAAGCGTCCCGACACTCACGTCGACAACCCTACGCTGGAACAACTCAGGACCGTTTTTAGGGCCATCGCCGAGCGTCTTGACCGTCAACCGGTTTGCCTGAACCATCGGGATTATCATAGCTGGAACTTGATGATTCACGACGACGCCGTCGCCGTCATCGATTTTCAAGACGCCTTGCTGGCGCCGGCGCAATACGACATGGCTTCGCTGCTAAACGACCGCATCACCGACAGCGTCATTCGGCCCGATCTCGAAGCAAGCCTCCTGCGCTATTATCTGGAACGAAGGGCGGAAGCTGAAAAACGGTCCATCGACGCCGGTGAATTCCAAGAAATTTATCTTTTATCCGCCATCCAGCGCGACATAAAAGTCGTCGGCCGTTTCTTCTACCTCGATATAATCAAAGGAAAACCCGGCTACAAAAAGTTCATCCCCGCAACCGTCCGCCGGCTCAAGCGCAATCTGGCGCGCTTGCCGCAGACCGAATCGATCGTTCCGCTTCTCGCCGAGCATTTCGAGGAAATGCGATGAAGGCGATGGTTTTTGCCGCGGGCCAGGGTGAGCGCCTGCGGCCACTGACGGGCAAAATTCCCAAGGCCCTGGTGCCCGTAGCGGGAAGACCGATGATCGAGTACCCGCTCTTGTTGCTGCGCCACTACGGCATCCGGGAGATCATCATCAATTTGTATCATCTGGGCGAACAAATCGAAGCCTACGTGAATGACGGGGCGAAGCTCGGATTAAAAATAACTTACTCCAAAGAGCAGGAACTGTTGGATACCGGCGGCGGCCTGTTAAAGGCCAAACCATTCTTGCAGGACGGCACGTTCATTGTCATCAACACCGACGTCCTGATCGACCTGCCGCTGGCCGATCTCATCGATTTTCATCGGGCAAAAAAAGCTGCCGCCACCTTGGCGCTGCGGCCGGATGAATTAGCGGACCAGTACGGCTCCATCGACATTGATACGGAAGGACAAATTGATCGTTTCCTGCGGGCAAAGAGACCATCCACGCCTGGCGGTCCCTGTACCAAGCTGATGTTCACCGGCGTTCAGATTCTCGAACCAAAAATCTTCGAATACATGCCAAGCGACGGCAGCTCTGCGAAGTTCGGCACCACCAAGGATACCTATCCCAAGATGCTACTGGCCGGAGAAGCGCTCTACGGATTTCGGTTCGACGGCTTTTGGCAGGACGCCGGAACGGTTGAACGGATCAAAAACGTCGAAGATCGGCTCGCGAAGGGAAGCATCCGGCTTCACTATCTTTAGCGCACCCGAATTTTTCAGGCTGCGTGGAAGAATCACGACACGGTGTCAATCGAGGGGTGAGCGTGGAGGAGCGAAGGCAAAAAGGATGTTCAAGGTTCAATGTTCCAGGTTCAACGTTTCAATTCGATTCGAACCTTGAACTTTGAACATTGAACTCTGGAACTCCGCGCTCGCTCCGGAGGGCTCGCGCGTCGATTGCTGTCACGCGTGGATAATCCGGGCTACCGCCCGGCCGCGATCACGCCGCAGGCCGCCCGGTCGCCGGCGTTGCCAGTCGGGTCGGTCGTATAGTCGTCCACCCCGGCGTGAATCACCAGCGCGCTGCCATCGCTATCGAATACGGAAGACGGGGCACCCGTCCTCAACGTAATATAATCCGTTAATGCCTCGAACCGGCCCGACCCGTCTTTGGCGACGTACATATTGGGCAAGTCACCCGCGTGGGGACCGTCGGGATTTTTTAAACCGTGCTTTCTCTGCGCGGGATTGAAGTGACCGCCGGCGCTGGTGAATGCCGGCCCTTCGCACTTGCCCACCGCATGCACATGGACGGCGTGTAATCCCGGGCTCATTGCGTTGACTTCCACGTTGACGACCACACCGCCGGCTGCGTCGCGAAAAGTCGCGGTCCCAACCGTCCGGCCGTTTCTGTCCATGAGCTGCGCGGAAGCCTGCACGGGTGCCTGCGCAGGCATCGAACACCCAAGCATGAAACCCAGTCCCGCGACACCAAACAAAATTTTTTCAAACATCAAAATCCTCCGCCAAGTTCTTAAGTCGTTGGTCTTAGTCACTTCGGTTGACGGACAACCGGCGCATACGCGCCCGCAGCCTGACGATGTCCATCAACGCCCGCAGATAGGAACGCAATCGCATGTTGCTTCGATCATCGTTGACCCAATGAGCCGGAATGATCCCGATCTTGTAGTTCAACGCCCGAGCCAGAGCCAAAACTTCTATATCAAAACCCCAGCCGTCAATCTCGCTGTGGGAAAAAATTCGCTCCGCCGCCCCGGCGCGAAACGCCTTGAAACCGCAGTGGGTGTCCCAGATTCCCGGTAGCACAAACAACTGAGAGATCAAGTTCCCAATGCGACCGAGAAGCCAGCGGTGGAGAGGCTGCGGCACGGCCTGTCTCGCCCCGGCCGCATCCTTTGAATTGCGCGAGGCGATCACCACATCGTAGCCCTGATCGAACAGCTGCAGCATTTGGCCCACGTGAGCGATATCGGTAGAGTTGTCCGCATCCGTGAAGAGCCGTACCTGCCCCGAAGCCTGGAGCATCCCATCTTTGACCGCGGCGCCTTTGCCCCGATTGACCGCTTGGTCGATCAAACGCGAATTCGCGATTTCGTCGGCGATCGCTGCCAAAACCTCTCGGGTGCCGTCGGTAGGACCGTCCAGCACGATGACAATCTCATAGCTAAAAGGGCTTGCCGCGAGATACTCATGGAGTCTTCTCAAGGTCTTCGGCAGTCTCTCAGCTTCATTATAAACCGGGACGATCACCGAAAGAAAAGTTTTCACCTCCACGACCCGTTGCTCCAAAGTGGAGCCCCACGGGCAAGCCAGGGGCACCTTCCAGCACGCCCGTGGGGCGGAATCCTGAGCGAGAGCCCCCGGCCAAGGCCGGGGCTCAAGTCGAAGGGTTGTCTACGGTTCACAGCGGTTAAATCTCCTTGTTTGCCACGCCTACCTCGCTTTGGTAGCTTCGATCCTCGCGGGAACGCTATGGCCTCACTTGCACTCTATCTCCCAAGGGTGATCCTTATATCTCTCGTCGGCGGCTTCCTACCGCTTCTACGAGAATTATCGCAACGCGCGCTGGCGCTCCTCTTGAGCTTCAGCGCCGGCGTCCTCTTGGGCGCCGTCTTCTTCCACACGCTGCCGGAAACGTGAAAGGTACTCACGGAAAACATCGGCTGGCCCGTTTTGTCCGGCTTTCTACTGATCTTCGTCATGGAGCGTTTTGTCTTCATCCACGCCTGCGAGGAGCATGAGTGCGATATTCATCAGATGGGGATCCCGGCTTTTCTCGGCATCTCATTGCACAGTCTGCTCGACGGCGTTGCACTCGGCGCCGGTCTGCTCCTGCCGCAATTGGGCGCGGTCGTTTTGCTCGCCGTGATCGTCCACAAGATGCCTGATAGCAGAATATACAAGTTTTGGTACGGCGCTTGCCAGAACTGGCTCACCTGGGAAAAACCGGAGATGACCCCAGAATTTTTGTCAACATTGATGGCGTCGTCCCAAACAAAGCCGTGGTCCAGAACGCGCCAATAGGCAACCAGCGTAAGAGTAAACAGAACTAATGCGGCAAGATAGGGGCGGCTTAG
This sequence comes from Deltaproteobacteria bacterium, assembly GCA_030688735.1. Classification (GTDB taxonomy): domain Bacteria; phylum Desulfobacterota; class Binatia; order UBA9968; family UBA9968; genus JACPFE01. The sequence goes on along the minus strand of JAUYJC010000279.1, from coordinate 3,107 downwards.
CAATACCCGGGCAGCGCCACGCCCCGGCGCCTGTCTAAAATCTGGTTCCTTCAAAAGAGGTGCGTTTGTGCGAGACCTGGTCATGAATATCCATCGTACCGTAAATCCAACTCGCATCGCTCGCGGTTTATTGGCGGGCTCGAGTTTCCCGTCCCGCGCTTAGGATCCGCAAAGCTTCCTGATAGTGCCTGCTTGCTTCTTCCCTGTGCCATTGAAGAGCCAGAGCTTTTCCCAGGCTTTCATGCGCGTCCGCGAAGTCAGGTGGAATTGTAACCTCCTGGCGGAAATGGCGGATGGCGTCGCCCAGCTGGCCGCGTTTCGCCAGGATGACGCCAAGATTGTGATACACTCCGGCGTAGAACGGGTTAACCCGCAAAGCCGCCCGGTATTGATCCATCGCTTCGTCGAGCTCGCCTTGAGCGGCTAGAATATTTGCCGGGCTATAGTTGAACGTCGGCGGCATCAGGATCGATCTGCAACGCTCTGCGGTAGCGCGCGACGGCTTCTCCTAATCTATTTTGCTTAAACAGTACGTGACCGCTGGCCGCAGGGATTCTCCGTGACGTTGCCGCGATCGTCCCAGACGAAATCGTGATTGCGAATTGGGGAAAAAATCGCTAGCGTAACGACAACCAGAAGTAAACAGACGCTGGATCGATGGTAAAGTAAGTTCTTCAGCAATGTAGTCTCACGAATATAGTGAATCTTTCATTCATTGACAATCGGTGGCGATGCCCCTCCCCGGTACTTTTTTTTCGCTAGCGATCGGCTTTACGGGACTCAAGCGTGAGAATTGACGCGTTACGCTTGCTCGACCGTATCCTTGGCGTGCCGTTGTGTTGGCTATTCACGCTGGGGCGCCGGTTCGTTCGCCTAGCGCGGCCGGCAAGCAACCTTCCGGCGCCCCGCAGAGTGCTCATCATCAAGCTTTCGGAAATGGGCAGCACTGTGCTGGCCTACCCGGCCATCGAGGAACTCAAGCGACGGATTCCCGGAGCGGAGCTATTTTTCTTGGTGTTCAAAAATAACGCCGCCATCGTCGACATGCTCGGCCTCGTGCCGGCAGGAAATATCATTACGGTGGATTACAGCTCTCCGGGTCGATTGCTTACCAGCGGGCTACGAGCCATGAGGCGGCTATCGGCCGAAGGCATCGATACCACCATCGATATGGATTTCTTTAGCCGCCTTACCGCGCTGATCGCTTTTTTAGTGTGCCGGGGCAATCGGGTCGGCTTTCACCGGTATAATGACGAAGGCTTATACCGCGGAGACCTTCTAACGCACCGCGTTCTCTATAGCCCCCATATCCACACGAGCGCCGCCTTCATGGCCCTGGTTCTAACTCTTTTCGAAAAACCGGATGACGAGCCTTATTATCGAGGCCGCGTCGATCCCAATCAGCTGGCTCTCCTCCATTACACGCCATCATCAGAAGACGTGAAGAGCGTCTGGGAGAAGCTTGAGGCGGCCGGGATGAATGGGGCCGAGCGCGACGCCATACTACTCATCAATCCAAATTCCTCCGACATCTTTCCCCTGCGCAAATGGCCCCTGCCCTATTTTGCGGAATTGTGTCAGCGTCTGCTGCAAGAATTGCCCGCCTGCTGGTTGGTTGTCACCGGCGTGGCGGCAGAGGGGGCGGATGCCCGCTACATCCTGGATCAAGTCCAAAACCGTCGCTGCATCGATTTTACCGGACGGACAACCTTTCATGAATTGTTGGCGCTCTACAGTCTTGCTGGATTGATGGTGACAAACGACAGCGGCCCGGCCCATTTTGCCTCTCTGGTTTCGTTGCCAACGATTGTATTGTTTGGACCCGAGACCCCTCGTCTCTACGGCTCGCTGGGAACCAGACATAGAGATTTATACGCCGACTTCGCCTGTAGCCCTTGCGTATCGGTATATAACGGGAAAAAGTCCGCTTGCACAGAGAATCGATGCCTCAAGTCAATACTTCCGGACCAAGTGCTACGGGAAGCGCTCGCGCACCTGGAACAACGTTTAGACAAGATAGAAACATTGAAACTTACTTGAAGTGACCTGCGGCGCTGGTGAATGCCGGCCCGTCGCACTTGCCGACGGCGAGGACATGCACCGCGTGCAATCCAGCGCTCAACCCACGGCCTTCCACGTTGACGACTACACCGCCGGCTGCTTCGCGGAAGGTATCGCTGCCGACAACCTGACCGTCCTTATTTTTCAGCTCCGCCTTGGCTTGAACGGACGGCTGAGCTGGTAGCGAACAGCAGAGAGACTTAACCCTGCAACCACCGGCAAACTTCTTACCAACATCCAAATGCCTCCTTCTGGGATGTCATTTGACTTGGGCACTAACACGCGCACCCCACCAATTCATTTTTTTGCTCTCCTCGATCTCTAACCCTAATCCCTGCAGCTTTCGCGCCTTGTTTGCCACGCCTACCTCGCTATGGTAGCTTCCGCAGGAAAGCTATGGCATCGCTTGCGCTCTATATCCCAACGGTGATTCTTATTTCTCTCGTCGGCGGCTTCCTGCCGCTTCTACGAGAACTATCGCAACGAGCGCTGGCGCTCCTCTTAAGCTTCAGCGCCGGCGTCCTTCTGGGCGCCGTCTTCTTCCATATGCTACCGGAAACGGGAAAGGTTCTCACGGAAAACATCGGCTGGCCCGTATTGTCCGGATTTCTATTGATCTTCGTTATGGAGCGTTTCGTCTTCATCCACGCCTGCGAGGAGCATGAGTGCGATATTCATCAGATGGGGATCCCGGCTTTTCTCGGCATCTCATTACACAGTCTGCTCGACGGCGTTGCGCTCGGCGCGGGTCTCCTCCTGCCGCAATTGGGCCCGGTCGTTTTACTCGCCGTGATCGTCCACAAGATGCCTGATAGCATCTCCATTTCTTCAATACTCTTGTCCGTAGGTTGGCCGCGCCGCAAGGTGGCCATGCTAAGCATCTTATTCGCGCTGACGACCCCAGTGGGCGCGTTGCTCGCCTACCTATTTTTCCGTACCCTTTCGCCGGCAGACGTCGCAGTCGCCATCGGCATCTCCGCGGGAACCTTCCTGGCCATCGCTACCGCGGATATCCTCCCGCAAGTCCACCGCATCGAGCAGCGCAA
>JAUYJC010000263.1 GCA_030688735.1 Deltaproteobacteria bacterium | reverse complement strand
GGTTTGGACCCGATAGGGACCGCCGTCGATCACCTCGATGCGCACCGGGATGGTGCCGGGGCCGACGGCGCCGAGGGCTTGCGCGGCGGCGTAAGATAGATCGAGGATGCGGCCTTTAGCAAACGGTCCCCGGTCGTTGATGCTGAGTTCCATCGAGGCGCTGTTTTGCAAGTTCGTAACCATCACCCGGGTGCCGAGGGGCAAGGTCTGGTGCGCCGCCGTCAGTTCATGCTGGTCGTAAATGGCGCCGCTGGCGGTCGCTTTGCCGTGAAAGCCCGGGCCGTACCATGAAGCGATGCCGGTTTGCGTGGCCCGCCCGGTGGCGGGCGCAGGCACGCTGACCCGCGCCGGCGGCAATGAGCAGGCCGCCTGCAGGAGCGAGAGGAATATCGCTGCGAATAAAAACCTGGAGCTCGATCGAGCCGGCGAAACGGACAAAGCGATTACTGTGAACATCGAGGAAACGATTATACCGAATCGGCCATAGAAAAAAAGACGACCCGTCGACTCGAGCCCCGGCCTCGGCCGGATGCTCCTGCTCAGGATTCCGTCCCACGGGCGTACTTGAATATGCCACGGGCTTGCCCGTGGGGCTCCACAACAGCAATCCGACCTGGGGCGCTCCTGCCGCGCGGTCCGGTGGCCGGACACGCTGGTTGGCCGGGAGGAGAGTGCCGAAAATCAAAGACGATTGCGGCGAGACTCTACCGAATGAAACCTATGTGATCGATTCGAACCTCGGCCTGAAGAACGTCGTCGGCAAATGTCGCTTGTCTTGCCGCGCCATGGTTCCTGACGTGATACACAGGGGCAGGAAACTGGATTCTGAGTGGTCGCGACATGGGTTGATAACAAGCCGGGAGGGGCTCGATTAGTCAACTCCAGACTTGATCCCTGCCCCGATCCCTGCCCCAAGACCTGACGCTCGAAGCACGCGAGGGAAAAGGACGGAAATCGAAAGATTGGTATGTCAGACCCCGCACACCTGTACCCCAAAGAGGCTCTCTATTCCGTAAAAAGGCTCCCCAAGCAACTATGCCACGCATCCAAACAAGATTTGTGAACTATGTCACTGAGTGATATATTATGAACAATGCAGCGAGTTTTCATGACGCGTCACTTCAGTCGATGGCTCGGTAAAACTGATCTTTCGATAGAGGCGCTTTGCAGGGCTGTTGAGGAAATGGAACGAGGGTTGATCGATGCAAATCTTGGCGGTGGAATCATAAAGAAACGGGTGGCGCTGCCGGGTCGCGGCAAAAGGGGCAGTACACGCACGTTGGTTGCAACGAACAGTGTAAATCGGTGGTTCTTCGTATTTGGGTTTGAAAAAAACGATAGAGACAATATCAACGCAAAGGAGTTAAGCGCGCTCAAAGCTCTTGCTTCTGATCTTCTCCGACTCGGAGTGTCTGAATTGTCGGCCGCTATAGCGGCAAAAACGTTGCAGGAGATATGCCATGAAAACTAAAACACAAGAGAAAAGTCGAATTTTAGAGGCTGTTCATGGGACGGCCGCCAATCTCCATTCGGCTGGATTCATTAGCAAACGTCGAATGCGCGAGTATGACGCGCTTTGTCTCGCCCCGATACCGTGCTACTCGCGTAAGAAGATTCGGGCTTTGCGACAACGGCACCGTATCAGTCAAGCGGTACTGGCGACGGTTTTAAACACGAGTCTTTCAACCGTGCGTCAATGGGAGATCGGCGCCAAGCAGCCAAGCGGGCCGTCTCTGAAGCTTCTCGACCTCCTTGACCGTAAGGGATTGGAAGCTCTTATCTAGTAAGACCGGGCTTTGCTTTGGCGCCGCTAACTCGGAGAGTCATTTCGAAGACATCGTAGAATATCGACGGTTTGCGTTTCTCTCTTGGCAATAAATACTGCGCGCTCGTTAGCGTCGAAAAACTTTCAACAACGTCCCGGATTTCCTGGCCCCTCGGACGTATGACAATAAGCTAAAAGCGGACTTGACCCCTTATTTCAGCGTACGCCTATTGGAAACACGGCTCGATCGACAGTTCTGGAGTCTTGAAAGGCAGCGCGCTTACTTTCTTTTCCGCTTTCATGTTTTCGGTTTTGGGGATGCCCGTTATGGTTGAACTTGCCATCGTCCTATCCCTGAGCATAATCTTGCGGAAATCCTTATTTGAGAGCGATGAATTTATCGCCTGGTTGACCGACAAAGCCGTGAAATCAGTGAGCGGGGCAAAGGACCTACTGGATTTTCAGAAGCTTTATCTTTTTTCTAATCAACGCGAGCAAGAAGAAAAGTAGCCTGTCCCGCTTTGGTCGTCCAGAAGAGTTTGGAAATAGAAAGCCAGGCTCCGCATCACGACCGTCGATCGCGGACCATCTCGAAGTTAGGCAATTAAGGCAAGTTAGGCACCACCCCCCACCCCTGAGGTCTCCAAGCAACCCGAATGTGACCGGCCGGAAATCTCTCTTCGACCTGCTTCAGCTAATCTAGGACTTACTCATGGCGCCTTGAGCTTGCTGAACTTGTTCCTGCAGTTCGGAGACCAGCGCCATAGCCATCTTCGCGAATTCCTCCAGCCGATCAATACGATCCTCTAGACGTTTCCTCGCTTTCTCGTCCGGAGCTGATGCCTTCAACATACTCTCCTCGTCAACAATTATGCGAATTATGGGGGATTCAATGCCGTCGTCTGCGCCAGCCGCCTCGGCGAGCGCGACCCATTTCACCGATTTGTCGAGCGCGGTTTGCGCGGCCTGAGTTAGGCAATAGCGAATGAGCATTCTTGCCGAATAGTCCAAGCC
>JAUYJC010000259.1 GCA_030688735.1 Deltaproteobacteria bacterium | reverse complement strand
ACGCCATACGAGAAAGGCGTAACAGTTTGTGGCAACGAAAAATTAAAACTGGAACAACGGCTGCAACGCTCCCATGTTTTACACTGGTGGGATATAACAATCTATCCTAAATTGGTATCGTTGTAATTGCACCCTCCCTAAATGTCGGCATGGCGGCTGCCGCTGCCGCCGCTTCTTTCTTCAGCTCCATCTGGTCCGACTTGAGCGCCGATAGCTCCTGCTCCAACGCCTGGATCTTCTGCTCGACGTTCTGCGCCTGCGCAGGCACGACGCCGAGAGCAAATGCTGCAAGCAAAAAGCTCAGCCCCATGATGCTAAACACTCTTTTCTTCATCTTCGCCTCCTTAAAATTTTTTCGTTTCCGATTTATAGATGCGTCCCCGCTACGGCACTCCCACGACACGTTACATTCCAGCGCCTCTCGACACTGATTGCAGTAATTGTTTTTACTTTAAGTAATATTCGGCAGCAATAGTACTTGAGGAGTAAATTGCGCGACCGTCATCAGGCTTGCCATGTTTTAGTGCGACTAAGGTCGTAATTTCCCGTGCAGATGTGAGTTTTTCTTTCGTTATCTTACCGAACAAGGTCGAAATGTTACTCCGCGCTGACCGCCACAGGAACCCAAATGCTTCCTGTCCTTCATGCAACAGTCGAAAGTCTTCGCAGTTCGCGCAAATCATCTGGAAGGTGAAAACACTCGGATTCGGACATTCCTCCCGCCAAGGCGCAAAGCATGTCCTGAGCAACCTCGAAGGGGCGCCAAGTGACGGGTTGCGAACCGTCATCCCGAGCGAATGCGAGGGATCTAAGAAAGATTTCTCCCTTCGGTCGAAATGACTACGTTTTCCTTTGGGTTTTTGCGCGAGACATTCCGAGTTTCGGTTACGGTTGTTCGCCGGAGGCGAACCTCTTTTCCCCAGCGCAGTCTGGGGAAAAGCGTGTACTACTATCCTTGAGAATTGTCCCGGCCCGCGCAAATTTGTCGATGAACCAAATCCAAGAGGGCGGGTTTCAAATCCGCCCCTACGAATCCCGATTCTTTTTTTGCGTCCTTTGCGTTCTTTGCGGCTAATATTCCGTTCCGAATCGTCTTCGGTTGCGGCTTGTCGCGCTGAGAGGTTCGCTGGTCATTCGTTAAGCACAAGCGAATGCGGTTGGCGAGAGCCGTTGTCCCGGCGCGACAATTTGTGTATTTTCAATACCCATGGGACCCATCCGGCGCTGGCGTTTGATCGCCGTGGGATGCTTTCTCGCAACGGCGTCCTGTGCGCCGCGAATCACTTCGATCGATCCAGTGGAAGGCGCGCCCGGCACGATGGTGAATTTGTCGATGGAATACCTCGTCGGTTGGCCCCGGGTCGAGATCGGCGGCAAGATCATGGACTGGCCGCAACTTAAACTGCTTGCGTCAAACCCCGAGCGGCAAACCGTTAGCGGCGAAGACCTGGTCTGGATCGAGGATAAGGTTCTGCAATTTCGCGTGCCCGATCTGCCGCCGGGGGAGTACGCGGTGACGATTCACGACGACAAAGGACCGCCGGGACAGCCGGTCTATTCGTTCCTGGAAACCACGGCCTACGTCATGTTTCCCCCCGTATGGCCCTATGTGTTTCGCGCCAATCGGGCGCAGGCGCAGTTTAAAATCCTGCCGCGACCGCCATCGGAGTCCACCGGTCCTTAGATCGTGCTCGTTTTTCGAACACGAACACGAGCCGCGAATACGAATAACGAGCACGATTACCCGCGCGGCGATTGCGCGCCAGGTTATCAAGTAAATAGTAGCGAGACGCCCTCTTGGATTTCCAATCAGTTTCCGTCTTGATTCCAGCCTACAACGAAGGCGAGCGCATTGAAGCAACTTTGGGCAGGCTTGCGGAGTATCTCGCAAAGAATTTTCCCCGCTTCGAACTTATCGTCGTTGACGACGGCTCCGATGACGATACCGTGGCCAAGGTCAAACGGGCTGCAGAAACCAACCCTCATATCGCGTTGATCTCCTATTCCCCCAACCGCGGCAAAGGATTTGCCGTGCGTCAGGGGATGTTGCGCGCGGCCAATGACGCGGTGCTTTTTACCGACGCCGATCTTTCGACGCCGGTTGAGGAAATCGAAATGGCCTTGGGGGAACTGGCGCGCGGGTTTCCGGTCGTGATCGCCTCCAGGCGGCACCCCGACTCGACTATCGCCTCCCGCCAGAGCCGGGCGAGAGAAATGATCGGAAGAATCTTTAACGCTTTGGTCCGGCTGATGCTCGGCTTACCCTATAAGGACACCCAATGCGGCTTTAAGTGTTTCACGCGGAGCGCCGCTAAAGAGGTATTCGGTCGCGCGCGGATCGATACTTTTTCGTTCGATGTCGAGGTGCTGCTCATCGCCAAGACTCTTGGATATGCGATCAAAGAAATCCCCGTCCGCTGGACCAATGCGCCCGGCAGCAAGGTGCGCCCGCTGCGCGACGCGCTGACGATCTTGAGCGAGCTGCTGATCCTTTACCGCGCCAAACTGCGGGGCGGATCGTGTTCGTGATTCGTGTTTGTTGTCCGTGCTCGTGTTCGCAAGACGATCGCGATTGCCCGCGAGACAATGGAGCGCCAGGGGGGGCCGCGGCGAAAGGGGGCTGAGTTAAGAAAAAGATCCAGATCGTCTTGACTGTAGGTTGCCGTCGCGTATAAGATTGGTCAAACTTAGTAAAGAATTTTCAATGATTGTAAAAGTTATTCTTTTCGTTTTGCTCTTCGGCGCTGGGGCGGCGGGTTGCTCATCGGTTTCGCTGCCCTCATTGCCGTCCTTACCATCTGTACCGTGGTTCGCTTCGGCGCCCAAAGCCGACGCCACGGAGCAGCAGCTTCTCGATGAAGGCACCCGTTATTTCAACGAGAAGAAATACGTCCGCGCCATCGACGCCTTCACGAAAATCAAGACAGACTATCCCTTTAGCCCGGCACTCACCGACGTCACGCTGAAAATCGCCGACGCCTATTACCTGAACGAACAGTACCCCGAGGCGATCAATGCCTTCAAAGAGTTTCAATCGATGCACCCGACCAACGAAAACATTCCGTTCGTGACCTACCGCCTCGGACAATCTCACTTCGACCAGTTCAGCTCCACGGACCGGGATCAGAAAAACACCGAAATCGCCAAAGGATATTTCGAGACCGTGGTCGCCAAATATCCGAAGTCACCGTATGCCGCCGAGGCGAAACAAAAACTCGCCAAAGCCAACGGGTACCTGTCGGAACATGACTTCAACATCGCCACCTTCTATTTCCAGCAAGAGAAATACCCGGCCGCGCGGGACCGCTTTGAGGAAATCGTACGCCGCTATCGCGGCACTCCAACTGCCGTAAAAAGTCTTTTCTATCTGGGAGAGAGTTACCGGCGAGAGAGAAATAGCGTTAAAGCCGCGCTTGCTTACGAAGCGCTGATCCAACATTATCCGGAGAGCAAATTCGCGGCGGAAGCAAAAACCCAACTCGCGCAGCTAGGGAAAGAAAAGAACGACCCGCTGGCGATGCTTTTGATGCGCGATCGAAGGCCCACGGCCTCGGCTACGCCTGAAAAGACCGAGACGGCGGATGCTAAGCTAAGAGACATAGAATTCATCGCGAAAAAAGAGGTGGTGTTCGAAGAGCCGGGCGACGAAAAAAATATCTTTCTGCGCGTAGTTGACAAAATCAACCCTTTCTCCGACAGCGGCAAAAAGACCGATGATAAGCCCCCCGAAAACTGGCAGGAGCTTCTGGCGAAGAAAAAAGCTGCGCAGAAGGAAGAACCGGCGAGTTGGTGGAGCAGCATCAATCCTTTTAGCAGTCGCGATTCCAACGATAGTAAGCTGAAAAAGGGCGACAGCTCCAAAGACCAGCAGTTGGTGAACCAGATCGACGACTCGCTGAAGCAGAAAGGCGTCGATGCCAAAGATCAAGTAGCCGCGCTAAAGCCGCCGGCCGCGGCGCTGCCAGAGCTTCCAGCCCCCCCCGCGCAAACCATGGACACCGGGAAGCTGATAGGAGAGATCGATTCCAACTTGAAAAAGAGCGGCACGGAGGTAAAAGAACTCACGCCGCCGAAAGCCGCGGAAGGCTTGAATAACCCTGCGGCGCTGGAAGCCCTGGCCGCAAAAAGGAAGGCGGGGGAGTCGGAACCGCAAAATACGAATGCGGCCGGACTGTTGAGCAGCATCGATCAAAAGCTGCAGAAGCAGGGCGTGGGACCCGCAGGCTTCGAACCGCCGCCCGTGGCGCCAGCCGGCAAAGAACCCACGGCAAAAAATGACCCCCAAAGGAAAGTCGAGATCGAGCCAAAATTTGCCTTAGAGAAGGGCCCGCTTTTCCTCAACCCTACCGAAACCCAGGGAATAGCCGGCACGACACCGGAGCCCGTGACCCAGGGAAAAAATACTGAGAGCACGGAACAGAAACCCGCGACTCGTGACATTTCAAAAGCTCTGGTCAAAGGGCCAACCCAACCGCAAGCCTCAACAGCTGCGAAGCAGGAAGAAGAGAAAAAACCCGCCGCCGGGCAAGACCCGGAAAACAAAGGCACCTTTGACCAGCTCAGACAAGATCTGGACAGCATCGGCAAGATTCTGAATCCTTTCCGCTGGTAGCCGAAACAAAAACACAGCCCACGGCTCATCACTCAACGGCGTTCACCACCGTTCTCCAGCGCGCGCACCCTGAGGCCCTCCGCCATCGTCCGTGGCGCCGCAACGACAATCCACTCTCCTTCAGCCACCCCGCTGGTCATTTCAACCATCTCATCCTGGCTTTCACCCGCAACAACCGGCCTTCGCCGCGCTTTGCCGTCTACGATCGCGTAGACGAAAGTCCGCCCCTCGCGCTCAACCAAAGCTTGCTGGGGAACCAAGAGAGCATCGTGCCGCTCATCGAGCCGTAGCGTTACCAACGCCTGTGAACCTGGCGTCCACTCGAATTCGGTGTTCACCAGGTGAATCTCCGCCAGCGCGCCATCGCCGCCGGTGGTGGTATCGCGGTAAGCGTTTACCATGTGGCCTAGCAGCACCCGGCCAGGAAAGTCTTTTATGTCGACCTGGGCCGCCAGGCCCTCGTGAATCGCGGCGAGATATTTTGCCGGAATTTTGATGACGATCTTTAAGCGACCGGGATCGCCGATGGTCAGCACCGGCGCGGAACTTTTCACCTTCCCGCCGGGCTCCACCCACCGTCGCGTCACCACCCCGGCAAAGGGCGCGAAAATATTCGCCAGCGCAAGGAGCCGGCGCAACTGCGCCTGCTCCGCCTCTTGCTGGCTTATCTGGGCCTGGGCCAGATCGCGCTCCGCGCTCGCTGCCGCAGCGCCGGATTCGTGGGCGCTCAGATCTTTTCGGGCGATCAAATCCTTGGCCAGCAGCTCGCGGGTTTTTTCCAAACGGTTAAGGGCTGCGGCGTGCTGCTCGGCGCTTTTTTTTAGCGCCGCTTCGCCGAGCCGGAGCGCCTGCTCGGATTTTTCCAGGCGCTCTATGATCTCGCCGGCTCGAACCGTGGCGAGGAGCTGGCCGCCTTTGACGGCATCGCCGATCTTGACATGCACCTGCCCAACGGTGCCGGCGAGGGGCGAAGGAATATCCGCCATTTTTACCGGTTCAAGTTCTCCGCTGCCGCGCACGATGATCGCGATGGCGCTCTTCTTAACCTGGGCGGCGCGCACCACAACGGCGCCGCCGCCCAGCCAATCCTGTAATGCGTCATAGAGAACCGTCACAAGCCGCGCGCCGCCACCGAGCCAGACCAAGGCGACTGCCAGTGGGATGCAGAGCCAGAGATAGCGCTTCATCCTATATCCGGCTATTGCCTGGCAGTTGCTTGGCGCAGCTGACCGAAACGGAAGAACTTTCGCTAACTTGCGGGACTAACCTTTCTGGTTCGTAGTGCATACGTCGGAATCTTGAAGTTCTTTATTGCTCGACCGAAGCCTTTCTCTTTACCATGAAGTTCACGAAGGACACGAAGAACGGAGATTCGCATTCGCAAGCTATCGAATTCTAAGATAATATTTCTTGCTTCGTGCTCTTCGTGGTGGTAGATCCTGCTGGTCAAATTCCCACCGAGTTGATACTTCGATAGTTCGTTTAGACACCTCAACTGCCGTTTTTAGGTTCATAGCTTATATCGCGTCGAGCCTGTTAAAACCGTGAAGATGCCCCCGACGCGCCAATGCGGCGAAAAAAAACAGGCCATAGCCGATTGAGCGGCTATAGCCCGCTGCATGAACGCGCGTCCACTAAAGAAATCAGGGTGTTTTGCGCAGATCCGGCTTTTCTACGGCGAATGACGCGCCTAATGCCGGCGAATCTTCGTGGCCATGATGTCGTTTCGGTCGCCCAAAGCGTTCCGGCAGCGCTACCATCAACGCCTGGAGCTTCTCTAAGTAAATATAAACGACGGGCGTGATGTAAAGGGTCAGCACCTGCGACACGAGCAGACCGCCGACCACGGCGATCCCCAGGGGCTGGCGCGCTTCGGCGCCCGCGCCCAAGCCAAGGGCGATCGGCACCGCGCCGACGATCGCCGCCATGGTCGTCATCATGATCGGCCGAAAACGCACCAGGGCGCCCTCGTAGATGGCCTGCGCCGGCGTTTTGCCTTCGTTGCGCTGGCCTTCGAGGGCGAAGTCGATCATCATGATGGCATTTTTTTTAACGATACCGATAAGCATGATCAAACCGACGAACGCATAGATGCTCAGGTCCATGCCAAAATAATAGAGCGCAATCAGTGCTCCCAGACCGGCCGACGGCAAACCGGAAAGGATCGTGAGCGGGTGGATGAAGCTCTCGTAAAGAATGCCGAGCACCAGGTAAACGACGAACACCGCCAGCGCCAGCAACACCCACAGGCTTTTTATCGATGATTGAAACTCCTGAGCCGTGCCCTGAAAATTCGTGCTGATCGAAGCCGGCAGGGTCTCACGAGCCAAGCTGTTGACCTTCTCCACCGCATCGCCCAACGCCACACCCTCGCGCAGATTGAAGGACATGGTCGCCGAAGGCAACTGCCCGGAGTGATTTACCGACAGCGGTCCGGCACTGTATTTGAGACTTGCCAGAGAGCCCAACGGCACCATCGGTTGGGCCGTGGAATTTTGCCCCGTGGTGGAGCGAATATAAAGCATCGACAGCGCCGAGGGGTCGTTCTGAAACTTCGGATCGATTTCTAAAATCACCTGATACTGGTTGTTCGGCGTATTGACGGTGGAGATCTGTCTGGTCGCATAGGCGTTCCAGAAGGCTTCCTCGACCATGCGCGCCGAGATTCCCTGAGCTGTCACGCCCATGGTCGAGGCCCGGTCGCGGTCGAAGACCACCTGGAGCTGAGGGTTTTTAAGCTGTAAATCGCTGCCGACATCGCGCAGGTCGGGAAGCGCTCTTAGCCTTTCCTCAAACAGCGCCGCATGGCGATAAAGCTCAGGGGCGTCGGGACTCTGCAAGGTGAACTGGTAGAGGCTGCGGCTCAGCCGCCCGCCGACGCGGATGACCGGCGGGTTCTGCAGCGACACCCGGATGCCCGGCACCCGCGCTAACTTTGGACGCAAATCCCGGATTAATTCCTCCGCGCTGAGCGGCCGCTCCTTGCGCGGTTTGAGCTTCATGAAGATACGGCCCGTGTTACCGGTCAACCCCACGCCGCCAACACCGACGCTGGAGAAATAGTTCTCGACGTTGGGATCCTTGCCGACGATGGCGGCCAACTGCTGCTGGTACTTGACCATCTGCTCGAAGGACACCCCCTGGGCGGCCTCAGTGTTAATCAAAACCTGCCCGGTGTCTTCGCTCGGGATGAAACCCTTAGGCACCAGCCCAAACATGTGAATGGTAGCGAACAACACGACTAGAGAAGCAACAAAGGTTGTAACGTGGTGCCGCATGACCCAGCGAAGCGAAATCTCGTAGCCCTTGGTCATTGCGTCGTGGCAGTGCCCCAGGAAGAAGTAGAGCCGGCCATGCCTTTGCTCCGCGGGCGGCCGCAGATAGCGGCTGCACAGCATCGGCGTCAAGGTGAGGGAGATGAATCCCGAAACCAAAATCGCCACGCAGATGGTGACGGAGAACTCGCGCAAGAGCCGGCCGAGCATGCCGCTCATGAACAGCACCGGGATGAACGCCGCTACCAGCGAGAGGGTCATGGAGACGATGGTGAAGCCGATCTCCTTGGCGCCTTTCACCGCGGCTTCGTAGGGTTCCTCTCCTTCCTCCATGTGACGCACGATGTTTTCGAGCACGACAATGGCGTCATCGACGACGAAACCGACCGCCAGCGTCAGGGCCATGAGAGACAGGTTGTCCAGGCTGTAGTCAAGCAGATACATCACCGCAAAAGTACCGGCGATGGACATCGGCAAGGCCAGGCTGGGAATGATCGTCGCCGACACATTGCGCAGAAAAAGAAAGATAACCAGGATGACAAGGACGATGGTGCCGATCAGCGTTAATTGCACGTCGTGCACCGACTCCCGGATCGACTGAGTGCGGTCGAAGAAGAGGTCGAGCTGGATGGACTGCGGAATTTGCGCCCGCAGGCTCGGCAAAATCGCCTTGATGGCGTCGACGACTTCGACGACGTTGGCGCCGGGCTGGCGCTGGATGCCCAGGATAACGGCCCTCTTGTCGTTGAACCAACTGCCGACACGGGTATTTTCGACGCTGTCGATGGCTCTGCCAATGTCCTGGATGCGTACCGGCGCGCCGTTGCGGTAGGTAACGACCATCGGCTGGTATGCCTCGGCATTGGTCAATTGCGCATCTGAGACCAAAGTGTAAGCGCGGTTGGGGGCATTTAAAGTGCCCACCGGCAGGTCCACGTTGCCGCGCTGGATCGAAGCGACGACATCGTCGATGCCGATCTGGCGGGCCGCCAGTTGGTTGGGATCCAGTTGAATCCGCACGGCGAATTTCTGCGAGCCGAAGACATCGACCTGAGCGACGCCGCTAATCATCGAGATGCGCTGCCCCAAAATCGTCTGGGCGTATTCATCGACGGTGGATAGTGGCAGCGTCTGTGAAGTGAGCGCGAAAACCAAGATCGAATTGTTGGCCGGGTTGACCTTACGATAAGAGGGCGGCGTCGGCATGCTCGGCGGCAGGTCGCGCGCCGAGCGCGCGATCATCGACTGCACGTCTTGCGCCGCGGCATCGATGTTTCGGCTCAGGCTGAACTGCAGTGTGATCTGAGTGCGGCCCAGTGTGCTCGTCGAGCTCAGGGAGTCGAGCCCCGCGATGGTCGAGAAATTTTTCTCCAGCGGCGTGGCCACCGACGACGCCATGGTATCGGCGCTGGCGCCGGGCAGGTTGGCATTGACTGTAATCGTCGGGAAATCGACCGTGGGCAGATCGCTGACGGGGAGGGACTTGTAGCCCATGATGCCGAAGATGAGAATGCCCAGCATCACGAGCGTGGTCGTGACCGGCCGGCGAATGAACAGCCCGGAGATATTCATGACGCGCCTCGTTGCCCTGGCTTGCGCTTACCGCCGGCTCCCTGCGCTTTTTTCCCTTCCTTGTTTTCCGTCGTCTTGTTCGCCTCCTTGATATCCACCTGGGACCCTGGACCGAGCAAGAATTGCCCTTCGCGCACGACCAATTCGCCGGCCACCAGCCCTTTGGCGATCACCGCCTCGCCTTCCTGCGTCTGCCCGACGGTGACCGGTCTCACTTCCACCCGCTTATCTTCCTTGACGATAAAAACCTGCTGGCCTTCCGGACCCACTTGAACCGCTTCCGAAGGGATGACCACGGCGTCCGCTTGCGTCGAGAGCGTCACGGCGACATTGATAAACTGCCCCGGCCACAATCGTTTAGCGGTGTTTTTGAACTCGGCCTTGAGCTTGATGGTTCCGGTTGTCCGCTCCACTGCGTTATCGACGAACGCCAGCGTTCCTTGTTCCGGACGGCCCTCGTCGGATTGAAAGCGGGCATCGACTTTGAGAGCGCCCGCCGCCATCTGGCGCTTGATTTCGCCCAGGTGCTGCTCGGGGACGGAAAAAGTCACGTTGATCGGACTGAGCTGATTGATCACCACTAGCGGAGTGCCGTCGTTGACCCGCACCAAGTTGCCTTCGTTCACGAGCAGGCTCCCCACCTGGCCGTCGATGGGCGAATAGATGTAGCAGTAGCTCAATTGCACCTTGGCAGTTTCCACCGCCGCCTTGTCCGCGTCCACCACCGATTCCAACGCGTCGGCGTTGGTGCGGATCTGGTCATATTGTTCTTGAGAGACGTATTGCTTTTTGAGCAGCTCGGCATAGCGGCGCGCCTGCTCGCGGGCGTTTTGCAGTTGCGCCACGTCGCGCGCCAGGTTCGCTTCCGTCTGCTTCACCGCGGCTTCAAAGGGACGCGGATCGATGGTGAAGAGCATCTGACCTTTCTTGACGTTCTGCCCTTCTTTGAAGTGGGCTTGCATCAGCACGCCCGTAACCTGGCTTTTGACGGAAACGGTGGCAAACGGCTCGGCGTTTCCGACCGCGCGAATCTGAATGGGGATCGCTTTTTGTTGAGCGGTTGCGACGAGCACCGGCACGGCCTCGCGGCTGCGGCCACCGCCACGCCCCTGACCGCGCTCCCCGCCCACCGCTCCTGCAGGCCGGCCATCAGACTTTTCTTGCGGCTTGTTAAGCGACCAGGAATGATATTGCTGAAAACCGGCGAACCCGCCCACGACCACCACCAGCGCGCCTATCCAATAAGAACGCCGCATATTCAGATTTCTCCTGACTCAATGGCCGTGAAAATCAGCCCAAGCTCTCCATTCCGTAAACTCGATCCATTACTTTCCGATCGCCCGGACAAATTGGGCATCGGCGATCTTGTAATCATAAAGTGCCCGAACATACGTCGTTTGCGACTCGGTGTAAAGAGTCTGGGCATCGGTCACTTCGATGATCGATCCGACGCCAACCTGGTACCGTCCGTTGGCCAGATCCAGGTTCTCCTTAGCCGCTTTGGCCGCTGCCTCGTTGGCCTTGATCCGTTCCTGCAATTCCACCAATCTAAGATAACTCTGCTCGACCTCGAGGGCAACCTGCTGGCGCTGCTGCTCCTCTTGGGACTTGATGACGTAATAATTGCGCAGGGTTTCTTCGACCCTGTTCGTCGTCCTGAAGCCATCGAAGATGGGAATATTCAAGCTCAATTGAGCCTGCCATGATAGAGCGAGCGGAAACGTATCACCGCCCCCGCTGGTATTTCTGCGTCCGTAAGAGCCATCGAAGGTGATGTCCGGGAGGTGGCCGCGCCGCGCCGTGGCGATGTTTTGGTCCTGCGCCTTTCTCTGAGCTTCGAAACTTTTCAGCTCCGGGCGGGTGACGTAAGCGATTTCCCTCGCCTCATCAAGGCTGTAGGGAATCGTCGTCATGATCACCTCTTCCACCAGCGGGCGCTCGGGCAACTCTCTAAGTCCCATTGCGTTCTTCAGCGTCACCCACGCGACCTTGACCGCGTTCTGGGCAGCGATCAGGTCAGCCTGGGCGGTGTATAGGTTGGACTCGGCCCGGACGACGTCAATCCTCGCCTTGGTGCCGACTTCGTAGAATCCCCGCGCCTGGCGCACCAGCAGATCGCGGCTCTTAATAGTCTCCTCGCGAACTACGACGATGGCGCGCGCCTGAAGATAGGTGTAATAGGACTGCTTTACGCCAACAATTACGCCGTCCACTATGGTCTTGTAGTTATGACCCGTGGCATTCAGCGTTTCCCGCGCCGCCTGTACGGCCCCCTCGCGCTTGCCGAAGTTGTACAAGATCCAGCTAGCGTTGGCTTGACTGGAGAAAAAATCGATAGCTGTACCCGAGGTGCTCGTCGTGCCGGTCTGAAGTGTGGAGCGGTAAGTATTATTAAGAGTAATCGTCGGATAGTACGCCGCCATTTGCTGTCCCAACACCGCCCGCTGAGCGCCAATTCTCTCCCGCGCCGCCTGCAGGTTGGGATGATTGTCCAGCGCAATCAGCAGGGCGTCGTCCAAAGTCAAGATTTGCCCCGCGTTTGGTACCGTCGCCTGGCGCGTCATCTGGATGGCCGGGGCCGGAGCATCTGCCGATTGCCCTCCTCTTGGATAAAAGAGCATCAGGACGCCCAGCCAAAATCCGATCTGCCTAGGTGTCGCCTTGCACCAATTAGTCATATGATTCCTCCCGTACCCTGATATCATCGCCTAGGTTATATCCTCATCTTCCGGCAAAGCAATATAGCAATTCGCCCTTCCTCGGGTAAGGCGTGAAGGGTCAGGAGTGAGGGGTTTTCCCTGGCTCTTTACTCCTTACAATTTACCCACGACTCGCAAAGAGAGATCGAGGAAAGAACTGAAGTAAGATTTGACCGTGACTAATCAGGGCAACGTAATCAGCCGATAGTCACTACGGCAGGACGGCGAAAATTCTCAGCGGCGCGCCGCTGCCGCCCTTGATCTTCATAGGTATAGCGTAAATTGTCGCGCCTTTAGCCGGGAGCCGTTCCATGGAAGCGACATTCTCGAAGATCGGCACATTAGCGCCGCCGAAGATCTGGTGCGCGATGAAATCCCGTGACGGTCCATGATCGATGCTCGGGGTGTCCAGCCCGACGGCCTTGACGCCGCGCTGCTTGACGAGAAACTCGGCGGCCTCTTTCGAGAAACCGGGAAAGTGAAGGTTCTCGGCATCGCCCGGAGCGTCCGTGCCGAAATAGCGCTTGCGGTCGCCCCAATATTTTCCCCAACCCGAGTGCATGAGCACGATGGCGCCTTTCGGAATCCTTCCGAATCTCTTCTCCCAAGCCTGGAGATCATCCACGCGCAGCAGGTAGTCCCGCTCCGCCTCTGCGCTCCGCCGCACATCGATGACGACGCCGGGTCCGATGGTCTGCGCCAGCGGAATCTGCTCGGTGGTCCACTTGCCTTCGGCGAAATGAAACGGCGCGTCAAGGTGCGTTCCCACATGCTCCGAGCCGCTGTAGTTGTAAGAGGAATACCAAAAGCCTTGTGGCGTTCGCCCTTCGTTCACCGTGTCCAATTGAAAAGGCTTGGCGGTTGGCCAGTGCAGCGTGTCGGCGGCGAACGGATAGCTCATGTCCACGAGTTTCTTCTCGTCGATGGCG
>JAUYJC010000249.1 GCA_030688735.1 Deltaproteobacteria bacterium | reverse complement strand
GACAGCTCTCGCTGCTGTGCGAATTTAGTCGGAGTAATAAGGCGTTGTGCCAAGCGGCAGAAAAGACTTTGAAACAGCACCCCTGGGTGTCTTCGCCGCTCCAGGTTCGCCCCTCGCTCATGTTCAACTGCGGAATTCGGGTTCATACGGAGGAGGTGATCGTCAGCGATCGAGGCGTGCACTATGGCCTGCTTTACGAAATGCTCGGTCGACAAAAATAACTGTTGACATTTTGAATCGAATTCGGAATATTCTGAATCTGTTTTCGTCCAGCGAAACCAGGCGTGGTGCACAAAACCAATCGTCCTACCGGTGATCGAAGAGGGAGAAACGAAATGACCAAAGGTGATTTAGTCGAGGCGGTGGCCAAAGCGGCGGGGATCAACAAGCGGGTGGCGGGGGAGGCGGTCGACGCGACTTTCGAAACCATTATTCGAGCGATAAGAAAAAGCAAGCGTTTCCAGGTTCCTGATTTCGGCACGTTTACGGTGCGCTCGCGCAAGGCGCGCAAAGGCACAAACCCGCAGACCGGCGATGTCATCGCGCTCAAAGCGAGCCGCACGGTCGGATTCAAGCCGGCCCCATCGTTAAAGAAAGGGTTATAAGTTTATTTCACATAGGGCCATCCGGATGGGCCGCCACGAACACCGTGGTGGCTTTTTTTTCGCCCACTTGATGAAGTGGGCGCGGGCACGTAGAATGACCGGAGACAAAAAATTAGCCTGAATTTTGCCAGAGAATCGTCATGTCGCTGAAAACCGAGAAAATCTGGTTGGACGGAGAAATGGTCCGCTGGGAGGATGCCAAGGTTCACGTCTTGGCCCACGCCCTCCATTACGGCACCGGCTATTTCGAGGGGATTCGCTGCTACGCCTTGGCGGATGGGCGGTCCGCGGTCTTCCGTCTTGATGAGCATATTCGGCGCTTAGCCGATTCAGGCAAGATATTAGGTTTTCCGCTGCCCTACACGGCCGAGGAGATGCGCCAGGCGACCCTCGCGGTGATCCGGGCCAATCATTTGAAAGAATGTTACATCCGGCCGCTGGCCTTCGTCGGGCTCGGCGAAATGGGACTCTACGCGCCGAAGAACCCGGTCAACGTTTGTATCGCGGTGTGGCCGTGGGGGGCCTATCTTGGCGATGAGGGATTGCAAAATGGCATTCGCGCCAAAGTGTCCTCCTATACACGCCACCACGTCAACGTGATGATGACCAAAAGCAAGGCTTCGGGAAATTATATCAATTCCGTGTTGGCCAAGACCGAGGTCAAAAACGCGGGTTACGACGAAGCGATCATGCTCGACGCCGAGGGCTACGTCTCGGAGGCCAGCGGTGAAAATATTTTCCTGGTGCGCGATCGCAGAGTGAAAACGACGCCGCTCACCTCCATCCTGCCGGGGATCACCCGCGACTCGATCATCACTATCGCCCGGGACAAAGGGTATGAACTGGTCGAAGAGCGCTTCACGCGCGACGAGCTCTATACCGCCGACGAGGCTTTTTTCACCGGTACGGCGGCGGAGTTGACGCCGATCCGTGAAATCGATGACCGCCAAATCGGCGCCGGAAGACGCGGCCCGGTAACGGCGGATCTTCAACAGACCTTCTTCGACGTTATCAAAGGCAAAAACGAGAGGTATGTGACGTGGTTGGCGTATCTGTGATGACCCGGCCGGGAGCTGCACCATTTTTCCATTGCGCGCCGCGTGCCTCTTCGGCTAATAATCGAGTGCATGGCCGAAGCTCGTGAACCGACGTTGCGGGTAACGATGCTGCCGCGCGACACCAACGCCCGCGGAACCATTTTCGGCGGGGTCATTTTGAGCCACATCGACTTGGCCGGTGCCGTGGCGGCATCGCGGTGCGCGGCGAGAAATTTCGTAACCCGGTTCATGCGCGAGGTCGGGTTCATCGCGCCGGTTTATGTGGGCGATGTGGTCAGTTTTTACGCCCATGTGGTTCGTGAAGGGCGTACCTCGGTGACCATCCAGGTCAATGTCGAGGCGGAGAGGAGCAAGGAGCCGGGAAGACGGGTTGCCGTCACGGAAGCCGAAGTGGTTTACGTCGCGGTCGATGAAGACGGAAAGACGATTCCGATCCGGTGAGTCGATGAGACAGCATGTAACAATCGCCGGTGCTGCGGTTGCCGTTTTTTTGGCGATGGCGGCTTTTGCGCAAACCCCGCCAGTGAAAATGGGCCGGGTGGGCTGTCCGCATTGCATCAATGATGGTTCGGCGATTTCGCGGTGGCTGCAAAAGGCCGACGAACTGCACGCCGCGCTCAAGCCCAAAGAGGCTCTCGTGGAGCTTCTCAAAGTGCTCGATCGGGACCCGCACCACGCCGAGGCGCTCTCCAAAATTGCCCGGGTTTATGTCGATTTCGGCGACATAATTCCGGAGGCGACGCCCGACTGGGAAGCAAAACGATTGAAACAGTACCAGACCGCCGCGCAGTACGCGCGCAAGGCAGTAAAGGCGGATCCCAATTTAGCCTGGGGGTATTTTTACGTTGCCGCCTCCTTGGGCAGTATCGCCGCCGTCTCGCCGGTGGCCAAGCAAATCGATCTGGCGGGCGAAATTCGCGGCTTCGTAGAAAAGACATTGGATCTCGACCCGCAAAATGGTTTTGCCTATCATCTTTACGGAGTGTGGCATCGGAAGATGGCCGAGATCGGCAAAACGCAACGGGTGTTGGCTTCGGTGATTTTCGGGCGTTCGCCGCCGCATGGGAGCGTGGAAAAGTCCATCGAGTATCTGAAGAAAGCGGTGTCTTTAAATCCCACCGTCATCGTTAGCCGGTTGGAGCTGGCGCGCAGTTACATCACAGTGGAGAATTGGTTTTCAGCGCGCAATTTGCTGGTGTCGATCCGAGACCTGCCGCCCCAATTCTCCGACGACCCGATTCATAAGCAAAAAGCCGAACAGCTGATTGAGGAGATCAAAGACCGGTAGCGCGCCGGGCGCGGAGGGCACCGCGCGACGTTAGCGCACCCGATCCCGTTCGGTCGGTTGCCGATTTGGGCCGACCCTTCGACTCGAGCCCCGCCTTGGCCGGGGGCTCCACACGAACAAACCATTTGCAGCCGCTCCCACGTTTCAGTATCAATGGTTCCCATGAGGCAATGGTTGGAGATTCTTCTCGTGGCGCTTGCACTGATCATGGGCACCGCTTGCGGCAAATCTTCGAGCACCTCCAAGATTCTCCGCGTCGGTTTCGTTCCAGCGGAGGACGCCCAGCAGGTCATCCAAAACGCCCAGCCGATCGTCGACATCCTGCGCCAGCGCTTGGGTATGGAAGTGCAAGCCTTCGTGGCTACGGATTACACGGGAGTCGTGGAGGCGCTGCGCGTCAACAAGCTCGACATCGCATTTCTGACCCCGGCGTCCTACGTGCTGGCCAAGAGCGAGGCGAACGTCCGCGTTGCGCTCAAATCCGAGCGCAAAGGTAATCCTTATTATTACGCCGCCATCATCACCCGCGCCGACAGCGGCATCAAGAAGCTGGAAGATCTGCGCGGCAAGACTTTTGCCTTCGGCGATCCGATGTCGACCTCCGCCAACGTGTTTCCGCGCAAGATGTTTCACGACCGCGGCATCGATCCGGTGCGGGATTTCAAACAAATTCTCTACTCCGGCGGCCACGACGCCACGGTGTTGGCCGTGCTCAACGGCAAGGTCGACGCCGGCGCGACCTACGCCAACTCGCCGGACAGCGAGGATACGGCCTGGATGCGCTATCTGAAAAACCCCGAGGACGTGAAAAAAATCCGCGCCATCGCGTTTTCCGAGCCGATCCCGGCCGATAATCTCGTCATCAACGGCAATCTCGACGCGGGTATCGCCCGCAGAGTGGAGGAGATTTTCCTTGAGATGAGCCGCGACCCGGCCGGTAAAAAAATGCTCCGGGACCTCTATCAGATCGACGGCTTCGTGCCGGCCAGCGACAAAGATTACGACTCCGTGCGCCAGGCCTTTGCCGTCGCCGGCATTAAGCTCAAGGACGCGCTGCAAAAAAAACGGCCGTGACGATTCTCGAAATCAAGGATTTGAACAAATCCTACGGCGCGGCGCCACCGGTGCTCCGGGGCGTCAGTCTCAAAATCGAACGGGGCGAGTTCGTCGGCGTCATCGGGCTCAGCGGCTCGGGCAAATCGACGCTCTTGCGCTGCATCAACCGGTTGATTGACGCGGCCTCCGGGCAGATTTGGGTGCCGTGCGCGCTTTTCGGCTCGCCGTCCAACGGCGATTTCGCCGATGTTCTGCAACTCGGCGGGTCGGAGTTGCGGCTTCTGCGCCGTAAGATCGGCATGGTTTTTCAACAGTTCAATATCGTCAAGCGTCTTTCGGTGATCGACAACGTCCTTTCGGGCGGGCTCGGTTACCAGCCGGCACTCAGAAGCACGCTGCGGATCTTCTCCGAGTCCGAGCGGCGCCGGGCGCTCACCAATCTCAAACGCGTCGGTTTGCTCGAACACGCCTACAAGCGCGCCGACGCGCTCAGCGGCGGCGAGCAGCAGCGCGTGGCGATCGCGCGCACCTTGATGCAAGAGCCCGCGTTGATTCTGGCCGACGAACCGGTGTCCAGCCTCGATCCGAAACTTTCCCGCGTGGTGTTGGATATCTTGAAGCGGGTTTGCCGCGAGGACGGTATTACGGCGCTGGTGAGCTTGCACACGCTGGAGTTAACCCGGGAGTACGCCGACCGGGTGATCGGCCTCAAGCAAGGGCGGATCTTTTTCGACGGTCCGGTCACAGACCTGACCGATACGGTGGTGGATTCGGTTTATCAGCGCAACGAATGACGAACGGAGGTGCGCCGTGGCGGAGGCGAGTAAAAAACCAGCCGAGAAGGATATCTGGGCCGAAGCGCCGCCGGC
Source organism: Deltaproteobacteria bacterium (assembly GCA_030688735.1). Taxonomy (GTDB): domain Bacteria; phylum Desulfobacterota; class Binatia; order UBA9968; family UBA9968; genus JACPFE01. The sequence continues at coordinate 5,579 of JAUYJC010000249.1, read as the reverse complement.
GCCGAGACAAGGGGCGAGGTTTTTCATTCTCATCGGCGTCTTCCTGCTGATCTTAGCCTGGTCCGTTCAGGGCGCCAAAATCAGGCCCGCAGAGTTGGTCGAGGGGATTCCCCAGATCGGCATCACCATCGCGCGCATGCTGCCGCCCGATTTCTCCAAGGTGACGGACTTGAAGTACTACTATTTGCCCCAAGGGTTTTCGCTGGCCGAGCTGCTGCTGCCGTTGCCGCTCGCCGCCGAGCGGGCCGTCGCCAAACAGCGCTGGCGCGACAACACCTTTCCGCAAACCGTCGTCGGCGCCACGCTGGAGACCGTGCAGATGGCGCTGGCCGGAACGCTGCTCGCTCTGCTGGTGGCTTTTCCCGTCGGTTTCCTTGCGGCGCGCAACACGACGCCGCACCCGGCGGTTTATCGTGCGGTGCGCGCCGTACTGAATTTTTTGCGCACGATTCCGGACCTGGCGCTCGGGCTCTTGTTCGTTGCGGCGGTGGGCTTGGGGGCGTTCGCGGGGACCCTGGCGCTGGCGATTCACACCGCGACGGTGCTTGGTAAGCTGCTCTCGGAATCTGTAGAGAACATCGACGAAGGGGTGGTCGAGGCGATCCGCACTACCGGCGCCGGCTACGCGCAGATCGTCTCCTTCGCGGTGGTGCCGCAGATCCTACCGGATCTGATTTCTTTTACGCTTTATCGTCTGGAGACCAACATCCGCGCCGCGTCGGTGCTCGGTTTGATCGGCGCCGGCGGCATCGGCTATCTGATGAACACGAGCTTTCGCACGTTTCAATACCAAGAGGCCGCGGCCATCGTGCTGGTGCTGATCGCGCTGGTCATGCTGGTGGATTACTTGAGCTCGCGTTTGCGGAGTCTCGTGGTCTAGCCCGAATGATCGCCGGGGCAAACCTCGAATGGACGCTTGGTGCTGTTTCATGGACTTTATTTTTCTCGTTGTGCTAATCTTGCGCATGGGGAGCCAACTTCAATGATCCGCGTCGTCGGCCTAGTTGCCAAGTACCAAGAACCCAAAGCCGCGCAGATGACCCGCTGGCTAATTCCCTGGCTAAAGCGCCGGGGCAAGAAAATTCTGGTGGAAGACGGTCTGGTGCGCGGCGCGGCGCAGTCCTGTTCCAAGAAACAGATGGCGGCGCAGGCCGATCTCATCATCGCGCTCGGCGGCGACGGCACGCTCCTCAATATCGCGCCGCTGGTGGAACGGCCCGATGTGCCGATTCTCGGAGTGAACATGGGCGGCCTGGGATTTATCACCGAGGTGGCGGTGGACGAGCTGGAGGGGGTGCTGTCGAAGACCCTCGAGGGGGATTACGAAGTCGAAAAGCGCATGACGCTGGAGATCCGGATCAAAAGTAAAAAAGGCAAGCCGCACCGCTTTCGCGTGCTCAACGACGCGGTGATCGCCAAGGGCGCGCGCAGTCGGATCATCGATCTTGAGACCCATATCGGCGGCGACTACCTCTGCACCTACCGGGCCGACGGTCTGATCATTTCTACGCCTACCGGTTCCACGGCCTATTGCCTCGCCAGCGGCGGGCCGATCCTCGAGCCCACATTGGGTGCCATCGTGATCGCGCCGATCTGTCCGCACACGCTCACCAACCGGCCCATCGTGGTTCCCAGCGATGCGGCGATTCATGTCACCTTGCGCTCCTTCGGCGATACCGTCATCCTGATTCCCGACGGGCAGAAGGGGACGCGGCTCAACAACGGCGATGAGGTGGAGGCCCGGGATTACGGCCTGCCGGTGTCCCTGATCAAGCTGCCGTCGCGCAGCTATTACGAAATTCTGCGCGAGAAGCTCAAATGGGGAGAGCGCTGAGCCGGCCTTCCTTTCTATGCTGCGCGAGCTGCGGATCAAGAACTTCGCGGTGATCGACGAGGTGGCGCTGGAGCTGGGCGCGGGCTTGAATGTCCTCACAGGTGAAACCGGCGCGGGGAAATCGATCGTGCTTAACGCGCTGGGGCTGGTTTCGGGTAATCGCGTCAGCGCGGACATCATCCGGCATAACGAGGACGAGGCGAGCGTCGAGGCATTGTTCGAGGATCCCCCGATCCGCGTTTCCCGAAAGCTGGCCGACTCTGGCTTCGACGCCGCAGGCGAGCTGGTCATCAAGCGCATCGTCAGCCGGTCCGGGAAGAACCGCGTTTACCTGGGGGGCAGCTTATGCCCGCTCAGTCTACTGTCGGAAATCGGCGATTCCATCATCCACATCTACGGCCAACATGAGCATCACACATTGCTTGATCCGCAATCTCATATTGGTTTGCTCGACGTCTTTGGCGGGTTGCCCGACCGGGCAGCTAAAATGGGCGAACGGTATCGCGCCCTGGTATCCTCATGGCAGGCTTTGCGCCAGGCGCGCGAGCTTTTGGAAAAACGCAAGAAAGAAAAAGGGCTGCTCGAAGCCCAGGTCGAGGAAATAGCCAAGGCCCGTCTGCGGCCCGACGAAGAGGAAGAGCTTCAGGGGCAAAAACATATCCTGGCGCACGCGGAAAAACTCCACCAGGGCTGCCTGGATGGCGGAGAGCTGCTTTACGAAGGGGAAGACGCTCTGATCGGCCGGCTCGGACGCTACGGCGGCAAACTGCGCGAATTGGCGAACATCGATGCTGCTTTGCAACCCGCCGTGGAACTCATCGACGCGGCCTCTGCGCAACTGGAAGAAGCAAACGTGGTACTGCGCCGCTACGGCGAGCGGGTCCACTTCGAGCCGGGAGCGCTGGAGCAACTTGAAGATCGGATGGCGGAGCTGCACCGGCTAAAAAGAAAATACGGCGGCAGTGTCGAGGAGATTCTCAAGATGCAGGCGGAGATGGAAGCCGACCTCCAGACGCTGGAACGGGGCGAAGAGGAAATCCCCGCCTTGGAGCGGTCCTTCGAGGCGGCGCGCCGCGGGGCTTGGGAAACGGCCGGCGCGCTTTCCGTGGAACGCCAGCGCGCGGCCAAACGGTTCAAAAGAGAGATGGAAAAAGAGGTCAGGGGCCTGGGAATGCCCGAGACCGTCTTCGAAGTACGTTTTCAAGAAACCCCGGAGACTGAGGACGCCCCCCCGTTTCATCTAGGTGGAAAGACGCTCACCGAGACGGGCATGGACCAGGTTGAGTTTTACTTCTCGCCCAATCCCGGTGAACCGCCCAAGCCGCTGGCCAAGATCGCTTCCGGCGGCGAGCTTTCGCGACTGATGCTGGCAATCAAATCGCTGGTACTCACGCCTGGCGACATTCCAACTCTTTTGTTCGACGAAGTCGATGCCGGGATCGGCGGCGGCGTTGCCGAGATTGTCGGGAAGAAGCTCAAGCAGGTGGCCTCCGCCCATCAGGTGATCTGTGTCACCCATCTGCCGCAGATCGCTGCCTTGGCCGACTCCCATCACGTCGTACGCAAGGAGGTCAGCAAAGGCAGGACGGTGACGACGGTCAAGAAACTCAAAGAACCGGATCGCGTCGAAGAAGTGGCGCGCATGCTCGGCGGACTAAAGATTACCGACAAGACCCGGCGGCACGCGGAGGAGATGGTGCGGGGGAAATAAGGTGCTCGGTGCCGAGTAATGAGCACTGAGTGACTAGAAGTTTTGCCCCTCGTTTTCGTTGTGATTTGACTTTTGCCGGTCTCTTTCTTACTTTTAACTCAGCACTCGTTACACAGTCCTCAATCCCACGTGGGGCCGTAGCTCAGTTGGGAGAGCGCTTGAATGGCATTCAAGAGGTCGTCGGTTCGATCCCGATCGGCTCCACCAAATTATTCCGTTGCTGAGGCCGATTCGCGCCCTGGACTAAGCGATTGAAGCAGGCCCTTCGATATGTTATACAATTCGCTCTATTGAGAGGCATTCATGAAAGCAGGCATCCATCCGGAGTATAAAAAGGCGATGATCAATTGTGCGTGCGGGCACGTGGTCGAGACTCGTTCGACCGTTGCCACGATTCACGTCGATATTTGCTCGAACTGCCACCCTTTCTTTACCGGCAAGCAGAAACTAATGGACGCCGCGGGGCGCGTCGAGAAGTTTAGAAGGAAGTACGGACTTAAGAATTGAGTCCGGCGGAGGATTGAGGCCGAATGTGAGCTACTAGGCATTTGGGGTATCAGGAAGGGCAAAGGGCGGGCTATATCCCTTTGCCCTTTTTTATTGCCCGGTCACTTTGAGCCCGATCAGAGACGTTACCATGCTTGATAAACTAGCCGAAGTTGAAAAGCGCTACATGGAGCTGGAGCGGATGATGAACGATCCGCAACTGCTGGGCCAACAGCGGGAGTATTCCAAATTGGCCAAGGAGCGGGCCGAGCTGGCGGAGCTGGTCCAAAACTACCGGGAATGGCGCAAGGTCGAGCAGGAGATCGAGGGCAATCGCCAGTTGCTCGACGAAAATGACGAGGCGATTCGCGAACTGGCCAAGGACGAAGTGGCCGGGCTGCGCCAACGGAAAGAAGAGATCGAAAACCGAATCAAGGTTCTCATTCTTCCCAAAGACCCCAACGACAGCAAAAATGTCATCCTGGAAATCCGCGCCGGCACGGGCGGCGACGAGGCGGCGCTGTTCGCCGGCGAGCTTTATCGCATGTACTGCCGCTACGCTGAGTCGCGCGGTTGGCGGGTCGAAATCATGAGCTCCAATCAGACGGGGCTCGGCGGGTTCAAGGAGATTATCGTCAATATCGAAGGCCAGGGTGCCTACAGCCGGCTCAAATTCGAAGGCGGCGTCCACCGCGTGCAGCGCGTTCCGGCGACCGAAGGCTCCGGCCGCATTCATACTTCGGCGGTGACCGTTGCGGTGCTGCCGGAGGCGGACGAGGTCGAAATCGCCATCGATCCCAAGGAAATCAGGATCGACGTGTTTCGCTCCTCGGGCCCCGGCGGACAAAGCGTCAACACCACCGACTCGGCGGTGCGTATCACCCATGTTCCGACCGGCATCGTGGTCTCGTGCCAGGACGAGAAGTCGCAACATAAGAACCGCGCCAAGGGGATGAAAATCTTGCGCGCGCGCCTGCTCGAGAAAAAACAGGAAGAGCAGCGCTCCGAGATCGCCGCCACGCGCAAATCGATGGTCGGCAGCGGCGACCGCAGCGAGCGCATCCGCACCTATAATTTCCCCCAAGGCCGGCTGACGGATCATCGCATCAATCTCACGATCTACCAATTGGACCGGGTCATGGAAGGGCAGATCGACGAGATTGTGGAAGGGCTCATTACCCACTACCAAGCGGAAGTATTGAAGGCGACGGGGTAAAAATGTCACCTCTCGGCTTTATTGTGCAGGCGTTTTCACCGCAGAGTTCGCTAGAAATGGCCGCGTTGCGTGGGTTCAAGTCGTTCAAAATGTTCCAATCGTTCAAGCCGTTTGAAACAGAAGACTGACCACGGAGACACGGAGCGCGCAGAGAAATGAATGAAAAAATGTTACCTCAGCGTCCTCAGCCTTGAAAGTTGTGGCTGATCAGCCTCAGGCTGATCTGCGGTTAGCGGCACAGAAGCCTAAAGGTCCAAAGAACCAACCGTCATGGAAGTCCAAACGTCCGCAGTACTCGCTAGTGTGCCAGTCACGGCCCGCGAAGCGAGCCG
>JAUYJC010000247.1 GCA_030688735.1 Deltaproteobacteria bacterium | reverse complement strand
TTGCTCGTTCACGATCTGGACAGAGAGAACGAGCCATTCCCCATACCGCTTGGGCCACGACTGCTACGGCGACAACTTTCAGACCATGCAACCATCCTGAATCGGCAGCGCTCGCAAAAGCACCGATTCCGAAGGCGAAGGCGATGAGCGCGAGGGCTGACGGCAAAGTAAAGCCAATCCAAGCAGCAATCCCTCCGAGGAGACGCGCGCGTGCGATTCCGATCGCGATGCCGACCTGGCTGCTGGCCGGGCCAGGTAAAAACTGGCAGAGCGCCACAAGATCCGCATAGCTTTGTTCATCAATCCATTTTTTGCGCTTAACGTACTCCTCGTGAAAGTAGCCAAGATGGGCGATCGGACCGCCAAAGGAAGTCAGTCCCAACCGGGTGGATACCCAAAGAACCTCAAAAGGAGAACCCTGGTTTTGATCGCGCAGGAGTTCATTGGTAGTAGTTTCCCGAGTTTCATTCATGGTGCTGAAATTTCATTCATCCTCCAATAATTCGCCGAAAAGCTCCCTGACTTTTTCTTTAGCACCCGCCAAAACCTTCCGTCCCAACGGTGTCGCCCGATACACTCGCCGCGAGCGGTTTCCCAGGCGTTCGTCTTTTGATCGGAGGTAGCCCCGCCGCTCAAGTCCGTGAAGCAATGGGTAGAGAGTGCCGGGACTGAGTTTGTAGCCATGCCGCGCCAGTTCCTCGATGAACCAAAGGCCGAAGACGGGTTTATTTGCGGCATGGTGAAGAATGTGCAGACGGATCAAACCTCCATATAAGTCCTGCTCACCCTTGTTGTGCTCCACTCTTTTCATGGGATTCTTGCTTTTCGTTATCGAAAACCGATATATAGGCACTCGGATTGCCTGTCAAGGGGGAATGGCGTTTTCTATCCCGGAAGGACGGCATCTCTTATCATAAGTGCGAAAACAAAAGTCTTCTTTTCCCACTTCTGGACAGGACGGCGTCTTTCGTCATTATTCAGACGGCCCGAAAACCGCCCCAAAGCAAAGAAGTAGCTGCTGTTACGATTCGAGGGAAATCGATTTGGCATAGTGCGCTGGTGGTATAGAAATTGCGGAAGACACTCACTCCAAAAGCTCTTGCAGGAAAAAAAGCAATTCTCACTCTTTGAAATTGAACGAACTGCGAGAAAGACCGGTCAAAAGTGATCTCAAAACGCCATTACAGTGGAGGGATATGATGAAAACATTCAGATTAGCATCACTTGCAATGAGCATCGCCACGTTGTTCGCGGGACCCGCTCTGGCAGTCGATCCGGCGACGGTAAACTGGAACAGCGTCCCCACGAAGACCCTGAACCTATTCTATCCGGCCCAGTCGTCCTATCAGTGGCTGCGCAGCGCCGACCACCCGGGGGCCCAGGTAGTCACCGGCGGAGGAGCCTGTCTAACCTGTCATAAGGACACCGAGGAGAAGCTCGGCAACAAGCTAGTCAAGGCAAACAAGCTGGAACCCACGCCAGTCGAGGGGAAGAACGGCGTTATCCAGCTGAGCTTCCAGGTCGCGTACGACAAGGAGAACGCGTATTTCCGCGCCCAGTGGAAGACGCGCAACAACTACGCGGGTGATGCGCATCCGTTTGTGCGCTTCAACGGCAAGGAATGGAAGACGTACGGTTTTCCGAAGCTGGACGCGGTCGTCCAGAAGGGCGAGCAACCGGGCATCTATGAAGACCGCTTTTCGATCATGATCGACGACGGACGGGTGCCGGAATTCGCGAACCAGGGTTGCTGGCTAACTTGCCACAACGGCGAACGCGACAACCCGAAGTTTGCGACCAGGGCCGAGGTTCAGGCGAATCCCCTGTACCAGACGCTGAAACAGAATGACGTGCGCAAGTATCTGCCTTCGACGCGCACCGACGGGCTGGCCTCCTGGGACAAGGGCAAGACCTCGGAAGAGATTGCCAAGATCAAGGCGGCCGGGGGCTTCCTCGAACTGATGCAGTGGCGCGCCCACCGCTCGAACCCGGTCGGCATGGCGGACGACGGTTACGTGCTCGAATATCGCTTGAGTGACGCTGGCGGCAACCCGTTCGGCTCGAACGTGGACCCGAAAACGCATCAACCCCGGTTCATGTACGACGAGAAGAAGGTCGGCAAGAAGGCGCTCACGGCCGGCGACATCCGCAAGATGCCCACCGCGCTGGTCCGCGAACAGAACGCGGTCCCGTTCGATCCCAACGCCGGGTGGAAGGAAGGTGATCTCATCCCCGAGTACGTCCTCAACAAGGAAGGCGCGAAGGGGTCAGGAGCAGACAACAACCAGGTCAAGGGCGCCTGGAAAGACGGCATGTGGACCCTCGTATGGGCCCGCAAGCTGAACCTGGCCAATCCCGACGACAAGCCCTTGAAGGAGGGCAACGTCTACAACTTCGCCTTCGCGGTCCACGACGACAACATCACGACCCGCGGCCATCAGGTGTCGTTCCCGGTAACGGTCGGCTTCGGCGCCAAGGCCGCCATCGAGGCCACCAGGCTCAAGTGAGCGTGAGATGAGACCCGGCTCATACCCGTGCCGTAACAGGTCGGGCATGACTGTATGCATGGAGAGCCGTTAGTAACGGTGGGGTGTTGCATTATTACGAAGTCGAATCAAGCCGCTGTAAAGATCCTGTTCATCGGCGCTGTTAGCTAGGTTCTTCTTCATCTCCCGGGTCACCCAAAAATCAGTGTCATGGTCGTGGCAATGCCTACGCCGACCACGCATCCGGCCACAACCTTCCTTAACGACGAGGAATACGGCGATTTTGATGTCATAGAAGACGACGCAAAGTGGCGTGGGAAGGGTTCCTAATCCAAAGCCGCTCATGAGTACCATAGCCGCAACCAAGAAGGCGGCAAGGCAAGTACCGGCAGCAGCGAGAAACCTCACTTCAGCCCCGGAAAAAGGATGAGACCGGCGAGGCCGGTCAAGATGATTTAGGATCGGTTAGGGACAAGCCGCTGTGCCAGCTGTCATATGGTCGCGACCGCCTCATCTGCAGAGGCCGATGACATTCACTCTCACACTTTTAGGCTGATCCCGCCATCGGTAAGCCTGGATATGTTCGCCAAGGATCCCAAGAATGTCGTGGTAAACTCATGCAACATTTTCCACGTCCAGTGGGGAAAGGACAAAGCAGGCTACGAAGCCGGGGGCTGCCTTCCGGACGAAATTCGGAAAATGAGGTGAGAATCGACGTGGCCGTGGTTGGTCTCGTTCTAGCCGCTCTCGACAAACCGATACGGACGAGCGCTGTCCACATTTAGGCCGGGCTCACGGGAAGAGCAGTTTCATGCCGGCGATGGCGAGCACCACACCGAGCAGCCTTCGGATCATTAGCGGCGTGGCGTGCTTTGCGCCCCACCATGACCCGATAAAGCCGCCGATCAGCGCGGCGACTACGAGCGGCAGTAACGATGGATCGATTCCGTCCCCGCGGACGAAGCGGCCCAGAAGGCCGGTGAAGGAGTTCACGGCGATGAAGGCCGCGGAAATCCCCGCGGTTCCCTTCGCGTCTTTCCAGCCTATTAGGATCAACAAGGGAGAAAGATAAATACCACCGCCGACGCCGGTGAGACCGGCGAGAAGGCCAAGGGCGACGCCAATAATCGCCGACGTTGTCCAGAGCGCGGCTCCCTTCGGCCTTTGTGGTTCATGGGCTCGCGGATCGGGAAGAATGAGACGCAGGGCGGCGAGCAGCAGCGCGCAGCCGACGAGGAAGGTAAAGACGTGGGCCGAAGTCGCGATCATGCCGCCGACAAAGGCAGCGGGTGCCGAGAATAGCAGTAAAGTTCCCGCGAGGGGCGCGTCAAAGTATCCGCGTTGGCGAAAGCGCAGCCAAGCCTGGCTTGACACAAGGATGTTCATGAGCAGAATCGTCGCGGCGACTTCGGGTCGCAGCTTGCCGACGAGGGTTAACAGCGCGATGTACGCCGAGGCGCCGCCGTGCCCAACGGAGGAATAAAGCGCGGCGGCGGCGGCGACGGCCAAAGTGAGAAGGACCTCGTTCATATGCCGAATAGAATCATGCTGGTTTATGCCACATGCGAGAAGTGAAATCTAATTGCGCAGTGGCGGACCATTCGCAATCCCGCGCTTTATGCTTGTTTACCGCTAGCAGTGCGATAGAATTTCACCGAAGCGGCTACGGCGTCAGCGGTCGCTCAAGGAGCCAAACGAATGTCTATCGGACTTGAAATTCTAATCATTGCTCTGTTGATCTTTGGCAATGGCATTTTCGCCATGTCGGAGATGGCTGTGATCACGGCGCGTAAGTCGCGGCTGCAGAATTGGGTTAAAAATGGAAATTCACGCGCCAAGGTGGCGTTGGAGCTGGCCCAATCGCCCAATCGTTTTCTTTCTTCGGTGCAGATCGGCATCACGCTGATCGGCATCCTTACCGGTGTGTTCGCGGGGCGCGGCGTCGCGGAGT
>JAUYJC010000236.1 GCA_030688735.1 Deltaproteobacteria bacterium | reverse complement strand
GGGGTTGGCCGGATGGCGTCCCTGCTTCACTGGACGGCGGCAAAGTCGATAATCCCAATAGCAAGAGCAGCGGATACAGCCGGCGCACGACGTTCATGTTCCGATCCCTCCGATCTGGTTTTTGTTTTTGGCCGCCGGGAGATCCTGTGAAAGCGACATTAATTTGATCCCCGCTCAAGAAAAATCAGTGACGCTTCCCCCTCACTCCCCCCGTGTGAACGTGGAGCTAGAAGGGCGAGGGCGATGGTGATTCTTTCAATACTCGATTAGATTATCTCGCTGTCTCAGCGCTTGCCTGACCACAGCTGGTCGAAAAATCCGCTCTTTCCCATCTCGTCGAGAAAACGAGCATCGACGAGGTCCTGAGGCTTCATATTTTTGGCCCGCGGCTCGGTCGGCGAGATTTCGTCAAGTATTGCCTGGAGCGCTTCGGGCTTAATAACCAGCCTAGGCTCCAAAACCTTTATCTCTGAGTTATACGCCGCATCCAAAATCTTCCTATCGTCGAGGCGCAACTGCTTTCCCAGGACCCTGTAGGTGAACTCCCTATCCGTGTGCAAAATCATCGCTGCTTCTGCCATCACCCGCATGAATCGCCCCAGGACCTGCGGGCGCTTTGCGATCACGGCACGGCGGGTCACGAAACTCGTCGCTGCATAGGGGATACGGAGATCAGGGCCGTACACGACATAATGGAACCCCAACGCAATGGCTTGTGCATCCGTCGGAGCGGTCAAAACACCGGCGTCAACGCTACCGGAAACCAGCGCCGCAAAGGTCTCCGGCGCTCCACCGGTCTGAAGAAAGGTGACATCTTTGGTATCGAGCCCAAAATGACGCAGCGCTTGAATCGCAAAGTAATGGGGGTTACTGCCGATGCGTGTGACGCCGATCTTTTTCCCCCTCAGGTTCTCAGGTTTCTTGAATTCCGGCTTGGCTAAAATGCTATGGGTTAACACGTTTTTTACGCCGGCGATAAAGGCAACCTCCCTGTTTCCCTGGACAATGGCACGGACAAATCCTGAAGCCCCCGCCAGCTCTATCTCGACATCACCGCTCATTAGCGCGGCATAGGCGGGCGCGCCGGCGGCTACGTAAACGAGTTGAAGATCCAGGTCATACTTCTTTAGGAGACCGGCCTCTTGGGCGATCCAGGGCATGGATTGAGACATCACCCGGGCAGAATAGAGAGCGAGCAATTTATCGGCCGCCGCCGCCCCGGAATGGGCAAATACGGCGGCAAAAAAACCGGCTATCGCCAAGACGCAGTTCGGATTCTTCGCCAATCGTATCTTCATGACCATCCTCCTGGAAAAATTTTCACAAACAATGGTGACGTTGGTGTCAAGCTTTGTCTAGTGGCGCCCTTGAACATCTTCAAGCAATCGCCCAAAGCGACGGTAGTCCTCGGCGTCGCTGAAAACCGTCTGCCTTTGATTGCCCCGGCTGATGACGTGGTAAGGAGCCCCTGCGAAGTGGGCGCGAGGGCTACGAGCCATGCCCGCCCTTTAGCACCGCATTTCGACAATATCAAATAATAAAAGCGTGACACCGGCTCACCGGCTCCTGATGGCACCGGCTCTACGTCCCACTTGCTTGCGCGCGGTTACTCGGCGAGTATTTTTTTCACTTTCGCGACCACCTCGGGGCTCTGGTCCATGACTTCGCGCGCCAGTTTTTGCAACTGCTCCCCCGGCGTGTAGTCGATATCCAGGTTGCTTTTTTTAACCTCGGCGAGCAGCTCGGGGTCCTTGAGCCCTTGAGCATAACCGGCGCGCAGGAGCTTCACGAGCTCCGCGCGCGTGCCCGGTGGGGCGATCATCGCTCGGCCAAATTCATTCGCCGTGAGAACAGTTTCGGCGACGCTCCGGCTCACCTGCGGTGTCTTGTATTCGTTCATGATCTCCCAAATCGTCGGCGTCTCGGGCAGTCTCGGGTCGCGCGTGCGCGCGTCCTGCATTAGATGGCGGTCGTAACGCTTCGCGTGCCAGGTGTTAAACGGTTCGCGACCAAAGTGAGACGCGATGTCATGACCGCGGCAAACCACCTCGCCCTTCTCCACGGCAAGATCGATTTCCTTGCCGCCCGCGTAACCGACGATGATGTTGAATTTCGCGCCGACGGTTTCTTCGAGAACTTTGGGAAGAATGTAGCCGGAACTGGATAAGCCCGAGGCGCCGCACTTCGGCGGCTCTTTCGCCTTGATGACATCGCCGATCGTTTTGAACGGAGTGTCGGCGCGAAAATAAAGCATCTGCGTCCATTTTTCCTGGGTGCCGATCCACTCGAATTTGCGCACGTCGAACTTGACCTCCGCTCGTCCGATCAGTTGGGCAAGGTAAAGGCTGCTGTTCGGTATGCCCAGGGTGAGGCCGTCGGGTTTGGCGACGCTGTAAACGAAATTGGACGCCACCACAGAGCTCGCCCCGGGCATGTTTTGCACGATGATATTCGGGCTCCCAGGAATAAATTTCGGCATGCTGCGGGAGAACATGCGCGCCCATTGATCGGACAAACCGCCCGCGGAGAATCCGACGATAATCCGAATCGTCTTGCCCTGGTAGTAAGGCTCGGTCTGGGCGTGCCCTGGAGCCGCTACGGCGCCGCAGAGGAGAATCGAGACCTGTAGCAGGCCAAATTTCAACAGGTTGCCGCGAAAAGGCATCGCACGCTTTGCTGCGCTCAACGTACATAAAAACTTTTTAAACATTCTATACCTCGCTCGGTTTGTCTTGACCTTGCGCAAGGGCGAACCGCTACCTTGCGGCACAGTCTCTTCTGAACCGGTCATGGGGTCGTGTTTGCTTTTGAATTTCGGCTCTCGTCGCTGACTCCAACTACTGGGTACTCTCGACACCTAATGGCCCTCGCGTGCCAGGAAACGCCGTAGCTCGCGCACATCGTCCAGCGCTTCTGCCGCGTTCACCCGCCGGATGACTCCTTCTGTCTGCTCGGCGCCAAGCGCCGGCTCCATCAGGAGCCGCGCCTTTGCGTTCACGCTCTGCGTATCCATCGGGTTTTCCTTCGTGCCGGGGGCGTGCCGTGTAAAGTGGCTGACGCTACGGCCATCCCGAAGCGTCACCTCCACCAGGCCGCTTCGCGGCGCGGCGGGATCCATGAGCTTGGGATCGGCGATGAGTTGCACACGCTCCTTCGCGGCGCGCACTTTCGGGTCCGCCATCCGCTCGTAGGAATGGCTGTCCGAGAAAGAAACGGTGCCGTCCAGCAACGCCACTGCGATTATGTGCTGGCAGTTGACATCCGGCATAGAGCGGTCGTTGACGATGCGCGCGCCGTCTTCGGGGAGTCTCACGACGATGCGCTCCACGTTGTTCTCGTTCAGCCCGTGCTCGCGATGGAGCCTGAGGAACGCGTCCAACGGCGCCTGGATCGGATACCCGACGGAGAAGGGCTTGATGGCGGTTTCGGTGACAAAGTAGCGGCTGCCCAGTCCCGCTACCATTTCTGCCGGTTTCGGCTCGGTGGACAAAGCCGCGAGGGCGTTGTGCTCGCCATTGAACACGTCCCAGACGCCGGTAAACCCCAGCTGGGCCATGACGGCCGCGGTGACGCCGTTGCGAGCGCCCATGCCGGCGAAGTCGAACGCCTTCTCGATATGCTCGGTATCGCGGACCCAACTCCAAAGGCCCGATACCTGCTGGGCGGCGTACGAAAGCGCGTAGCGCATCCCCGTTTCATCCAGCTGGGCCAACGAAGCCGCAGCAGCCGCGCTACCAAGCGTGGAGCTGGTGCCCTCAGCGCTGCGGTGTGTCGCGCGCACGAGGTCCGGTCCGAGTGCCAGGAGAAAACGACAGCAGACGTCATAGCCGAGCGTGACCGCGCTCAGTAGTTCCGATCCCGATCTGCCTTCGCGCTCGGCCATCGCCAGGGCCGCGGGCACGACGGCGCAGCCGGGATGGGCTTTGGTCACCGGCTCAAAGTCGTCGGTTTCGTCGGCGTGGGCGAACATTCCGTTGACCAGCGCGGCGTTTACGGCTGTGGTCCTGATATCGGTGGTAAGGATGGTCGCTTCCGCGACCCCGCCCTGCGCCCGCGCATACCGGATCGCCATCTCTCCGGGTTTGAGATGGGCTCCCGACACCATCGCGGCCAGAGTGTCCAGGATGCGATGCTTGGCTTCCCGCGCCACGTGCGGCGCGAGAGCCCGCTGCCGCGCCTCAACCATATACCGCGCCAACCGCCCGGTAATATCAGCCGTGGACATCTCAACCCTCCTTCGGCATTCGTAGCGGCAGATTACCGTTACCCAGACTCTTATTCTCTTTCACAAATATACAGCCCGCACTCCTGTCCTCGGAAAGGCGCCCGAATCTCCTGGGTCAATTTTACGGCCTTAGCCCTGGATCGCGGCGAAGTCCTCCGCAGGAAACGGAAACGGCTGACCCTAACTACTCCACCCTGACACCGACAGTGGTCTTCAGGGCAACGGGCGTTTTCCGCCCGGCACCGGCGCGTCGAAGGCATTCAGGGTCATGGCAACCATGGTGTAGAATCCAGCGGCGGCAATCAGCTCGATCAGCAGATCCAGGCCGAGCGCCGCGAGCGCACGGTCGTAGGCAGGCTGGCTCAAGGTGCGCGTTTCGTTGAGCTCAGTAATGGTGTCGTAGACCAGACGTTCATCTTCGCGCGCAAATGCCGGCGCGCGCCGCGCGCGGATCGCATCCACGACCGCCTGTGTGAGCCCCGCCTCAAGTCCGCTCTTTTCGTGCACGAACCACTCGTATTGCGCGGACCAGTGGCGCGCAACCACCAACACCATGAGCTCGAACAGCCGCTTGTCGAGCTTGCCGCTCAGCCTGAGCGCGTTGCCGAACCGGTTGGCGGGGTCTGCGATTTCAGGATTTCTGAGCCATAAAGCGAAGGGCCCGCGCACGATACCGCCGCGGGCGCCGCCGATTTCCTGGTAAACACGCCTTTGTTCCGCCGTCATTTCTTCCAGCGCTATGTCGGGTACACGTGCCATCCAACTCTCCTTTGTGTCGTGATCGGTTTGGCGAATTATTATTGACTAGAGGGACGTAGAAAAGAGAAGAAAAGAGGGGTCAGGTGGGGTCACATCGAGGGTTAGGTCTTTACCTATGCTCTTGGTCGACGCCCTTGACCAATCGGCTGATCGATGAGTAGTGCAACTTCAGATGGCGGGCGACTTCCATCTGGCTGTAGCCGTGGTCGTTTACCGCCTTCGATATCATTCGATCCCGTACCGCTTTTCCTCTCCCCGCCTCAGCAAACAGCTTCTTTAAGCTTGCTCGTCCGACGAGTCTTTGCCCCTTCGGTATCTCCCGTACCCTCTTCTTGCCCGTGACATGCCCCCGCAGCGCGTCGGCGAACCCGTCCACTCCCAAAAGGCTCTGCGCCTCCAAATCCCCCCAGATCGTAGCGTTTCCTATCCCCTCTCTCACATACTCCCGGTACTTCGCCTGGGCCGGTCCTCGCCTCTGTCCAAAATGGCTGAGTATCTCCTCGACCGTGAGACCGCGGGGGACCGCGGCAAGTCCGCCGGTTGCGCGATAACTGCTCCAGGCCCACTCCCTCGGTTGCTTTGCGGCTTTGGCTCTTACCGGGTTGAGCACCACGTAGCGGCACACTTCCAGGAAATGGCTCTCTTTCTGAACCAAGATCCCCTTAAACCGCCCCTGAAATAGATGCCCCGCTCGATTATGGTGCCGGTTGAACGCTTGAGTGTAGACACCGTTTAGCTGGCGCATCCCCTTGGATAAATTCCCATCCGGCGTTTCGATCACCAGATGATAGTGGTTGCCCATCAAACAGTAGGCGTGACAGAGCCAGTGGAATCGCTCGCTCACTTGCCCAAGCGTGGTCAAAAACAGCTCCCGGTCGCCGTCGTGCTTGAAGACCGGCTTGCGCTCGTTGCCCCGGGAGGTGACGTGATACAGCGCTCCGTCGTATTCAATTCTTAACGGCCGTGCCATAGCCATCGAACCTAGGACAAGAGAAAACGATTGTCAAGAGTAAAGACTTGACCCCCAATATGACCCCTAATGTTAATTCTCAAAACGACGATTCCGTCGATTTCTTTCACACAAGCAAGGGCAGTGCGGGGTTACAAAGGATGAAGAACCATGCTATACGACGGGCAACGAAACCGAATTTCAACAGGAGGAGGTTTATATGTTCAGACGGCTTCTCGCTTTATTGGCAGTATGGTTTGCCCTTGCTTTAGTGACAAATAAGCTGGCTCAGGCCCAGAGTTTTTTTGAGGCCAAGACGATGCGCATCGTCGTAGGTTTTGCTGCCGGAGGCGGCTATGACGCGTACTCCAGGGTTATCGGACGGCACCTGGGCAAGCATATCCCCGGAAATCCTAACATCGTCGTCGACAATATGGTCGGAGCCGGAAGCCTTATTGCCGCCAACCATCTCTACAAAGTGGCCAAGCCCGATGGCCTCACCATAGCACATTTCTCCGGCGGTCTATTCATGGGCCAAGTCCTGGGGCAGCCGGGGATCGAGTTTGATGCCAAAAAATTTGAGTTTATCGGGGCTGCGGTCGGCGAAGACGTAGTCTGCGGTCTGACCAAGGCCAGCGGCGTCACGAGCGTCGAGAAGTGGATGGCTGCAAAGACGCCGGTCAAGTTAGGAGGCAATTCTCCCGGGGTCACACCCGATAACGCGGCTAGGATTGTGAAGGCAGCCCTCGGGCTTCCGATCCAGGTCATTACCGGGCACAAAGGGACCTCCGCCATTCGTCTGGGTGTGGAGAGCGGCGAGTTGGCCGGGGCTTGCTTTTCTTGGGAGTCGATGAAGGTGACGTGGCGCAACGCCCTGAAAACGGGTGATCTGATTGTGGTCCTGCAGGTGGTTGCCAAGCCGTTCCCTGATCTGCCCAAAGTTCCCCTGGCGATAAACCTGGCCAAGACCGACGAGGCGCGCCGCCTGCTCAAGTTGGGCGTCCAGGATGCCGCCGCCTACGCTCGCCCCTTTGTTCTGCCTCCCGGCACTCCAAAGGAGCGTGTCGAACTGCTGCGCAAGGCCTTCCATGCTACGTTAGAGGACAAGGCTTTCCTGGCGGAAACAGAAAAGGCGATGCTGAACATCGATCCGCTGACCGGCGAAGAATTAGTCCAGATGGTAGCGGACCTCGGCACTCTGCCCCCTGCTTTTCTAGCCAGGTTGAAGGGAATTCTTTACGACTAGTCGAGAGACGCAAAATTTTTCTTCGACGTCAAGCGTGCTCACTGAACGCCTGGAGGCGAGGTTGTGCCCGGCCTTCTTCTAATAAGGCCGGGCTGAGAAAGGAGACCACAAGCGCGATCAGGGACGGACTAGAGGGACGTAGATCCGAAAAGTCCATTTTCTGATGCCCGCTTGACAGGTTTTTTCATCAGTGACTTTTTCATGTGCTTTTGGATTTCTTAATCCGCGGGTTTCACCGTGTAGAATGGTCGCCTACTGTCTCAAGCTAACCGCCAAGTAAGCGCGGTTTGAGGTGTTTCCCCATTGAGGTTGCGATAGATGCGGACCCGGATTTTTCACCGCGATCGGAAAGATCCCGGCCTGCGCAATCGAACGCGCGCCGATCGTCACTTCCAGCTCCGTTTCGCTCACTAACTGCGCGGGGATTGGCCGCCCACCAAAATAGACTACGGACTTTTTTGTGAAGTTTACTCCCTTGATGGTGACGGTCAACGTCGGTCCTCCTTCCGTCACCATGATCGGAGAGATAGATTCGATCCCCGGACATGGTTGTCCAAACGCCCACGTCGGATCCGTTAATCCGGCAACCGCCCGAATGCCTTCTAGGGTTGCCCGCTTGAGAGCTTCCACCCATTCCGGCGCTTCCACCCCGGCGCCTTCGAATGAATCGGTAAACCAACGATGATAACTTCGATCGATCAACTTGCCATCCTTGATCACCAACTCGATCTTTTGCACATTCCGGATGTCCTGCAAGGGATCGGCATTGAGGATCATCAAGTTTGCCAGCTTCCCCGCCTCGATGGTTCCCACCCGGTCCAGCACTCGGTATCCTTCCGCGGGATTTCGCGTCGCCGCCATGATGGTCTCCATCGGCGTCAGTCCTGCCTCGGCAAGCAGCTCCATCTCGCGATGCAGTCCAATGCCCGCTACGGCCCAGCCCCCGGCAGAGGTATCCGTCCCGCCCATCACCTTTCCCCCCGCCCGCGCAAATTGCCCGATGAACCGTTGCATGTTTTGGAAACCTTGCTTTAGTTGCTCCCGCTCGGCAGGCTCCCATTCACCAAACTCGGTGTAGTTCGACATCCACTTGTGACGGGTCCCTTCCGGAATGTAGGCGAGATCGGGCTTGTGCAATAGCTCGTAATCCTGCAACTCCCACTCGTTGCGCTGGCGGTGCAAGCCGCGCCCTTGGGCGATCAGATCCGGTTCTAAATAGGTATTGCGCTCCACCATCAGCTCGATCAATTCCGCCGCTTTTCCCTCATCCATATCGGCAAAGGGTCTCGGATCCAGCGAGTGAAGCTCGATCTCTCCCCAGCCATTCCACTTTGACGGGTCTTTGGCAATCGAGATATTAATTCCGGAGGCATGCTCCAGGATGTCGGCCCCCGCCAGAATCGCTTCCCTCCCATATACCGAGGGCCCGATCGGCTGGGCCACGACGGGCAAGCCCGCTCGATGGGCCTCCGCGACGGCCGCCTGAAAGACCTCCTGGGTAAGTCCGCGTCGAATATTAATCAGATCGGCGCCGCCCGCGACGGCGCGCCTTACGGATTCCCTCGCCTCTTCCAGCGTCAGGGGTCTATCCTGCCGACCGCGTTCTCGGGTATACACGACCCTTCCTGGCTTTGTCGGACCCAGTAGGCTTTCCACTGCCACAAAAATTCCCGGGCCGAGAATTCGCCCCTGGGCGATCGCCTCTCGACGCACCGCATGAGTCGGCCCACGGCCGCCAATGTCAAAGACTGAAGTGACGCCGTGGGTGAGTAAAAGTTCCGCTAAAAAACCAGAGTAGTGAACATGTGCGTCGATCAAGCCGGGAAGGAGAAACTTTCCATCGGCGCGAAGGATCTGGGCCTCTGTTGGATAGGGTGCCTGATCTTTTCGCGACACAACCTCAAACTTCTTTTCGCGGACAACGATTAAAGCATCTTGAACAGGCTTGCCCCCATTGCCGTCGATAAGGGTTCCCCCTTCGATCACCAGGGTGGCCGGCTGCTCGCCTTGCTGAGCGAAATGGATTGACATAATCGTGCTCCGGTTTAGCTCTTACTGGACAATTTGGTTTCGTTAGGAACGGATTTCAGAGTTGACCTAAGCAGCTTATAGAGTTTTCTGCTCTGAAGTGTCAAACGTTTGTCTTCTTTTCTCCATGCCGTCTATCTCCTTTTAGCGTTAAGCGCTTTCCAAAACCCACGCTCTCGAATTCAAAAGGGGGCGCTTGGAACAGCTCGGGCACGCCGCGCTCACTGGCGCCAGGAGTAGACTAGAGGGACGTAGGTCCGAAAAGTCCATTATCACCAAAAGGATTTCGCTTCCCACCCGTTGCTGATTCTCACTTGCTCGCCGAGCGTGACTCTTCTCAAAACGCTCTGCCTCGACACTCGCAGCAACCTTCCGAGCCTCACAACGGAAAACGGGGCCAGAAACGGGGCCAGAAACGGGGCCAGGCCTGGATATCTAAACAAATTGAGCCAGCCTCTCCACGTCCCCGCCAAGCTCGGGCTGGTTTGGCATTTTCTGCTCGTAGCGGCTGAGCAAGGAACTTATCGTCGTAGAGTCCCGCCCAAAGTATTTCGCCACTTCTTTCACGCTGAACCCTCCACGGCGCACCAGCACATACGCTACCATCGTCCGTTGACGCGAAACCACCCTGGCCCGGTTTCGCACTCGCAACACTTCGAGGGAAACTTTTAACACTCTCGCCATTGCCGTAACCACTTCGGTCAACGATCTTTTCTTCTTGGACCGAGCTGGTTCTTCAAACTCTTGCCGCAACCGTTCGCCAAACTCCTCGCTGCCCAAAAACCTTTGGTCCTCAACCTCGTAATATTCTCCCCGGTGCCCTTCGCCTAACCCCTCTTGGACAAATCTCCGATAGCCGGCCTTGCCCCCGATCATCTTGAGCACAGGCCCTGGATCGACGATCGCACTGGGTTTGCCGGCTCGATAAGCCTGCTCGCCACTGTAGGTGAACCCCTCGGCGCTGCGCACCAGCTTGGATCGTACCGGATTAAGATGAATGTATCTGACCAACTCCAACAAATAGGCGTCCTTCTGACAAAGGATGGCTTTATATCGTCCTTGAAACAGATGGCCGACCTTCTTGTACGCGCGGTTGTAGTATTGAGTATAGGTTTGCTGGAGGCCCTGCATGAATTTGGCGAGCGGGGTGTGAGAGCACTCCAGCAACAAGTGTATGTGATTGGGCATCAGACAATACGCATAGATCGTGACACCGCATTTGCGCCGGTATCGGGCAAGCTTCTCCAGATAGACTTCATAGTCGGAGCGCTTGAGAAAGGTCTTTTGCCTTTGGTTGCCGCGCACGATGACGTGATAGAGAACACCGGGGGCAAACAGCCGGGGCTTTCGTGCCATGGAAATCGGATTAACACGGCCTAAGCATATTTGCAATGTATCCAGGCCTGACCCCAGCTACTACCTGACCCCAGCTACTACCGAGATGGACCCAGTTTGAAGTGGGAGCTGATAAAAGAATGCATCATGTGCAATCTTGGAATCTTGTCGCACGGGAAGAAGTTATAGTAGACCCGCCCTACCGGAACAAAAATAAGGTGCCGGTACAAGATTACT
>JAUYJC010000223.1 GCA_030688735.1 Deltaproteobacteria bacterium | reverse complement strand
ACTCCGGGCGCGCCGCCGCTCTGCGCGATAATGCGGCGATGCAATTCCAACGTTTCGTTAAGAGTAAGATAACGCACTAGGCAAGGCGCCGATAAAGCTCGGAGTTCTTACTGAGAATATATTCTGCAGCTTGTTTGAACGTTTCATCCGGCTGCCGGAGCAATTCTTCGATACCAACACGGGCCAAATCTTCGGCTCTTACGTTGACCCGGCTGGCGATTTCTTGCAGACGGATGAGCCGATCTTCCGACAGCGTTATAGTGAGGGTGCTCATAAAATGACCTCTCTGATGATTCTGCTGAAAAACCCTATGAATGCTTCGACGATGCTCAGCATGAACGGAAAATCTCCAATGATTTCAGAAGCTCCTCCGTTCGTCCTGAGGCACTCGAAGGATGAACGGAGGGTTTTTCAGCAGAATCGATTGTTATGCTAGACCCCAGTCACAGTCACACGCGACCCCGTTACGGGAATGGCCTTGGCGTACGGACAGACCTGGACATCTGCCCCCGGCTTAGATAAGAGGCTTTTAAGTTAGCTGGCTGTAGAAGGGCTCGAAGGTAATCACTTTTAGCGGAGGATCTCTTTTCTAGCTTTCCGAGCTGTAAAGCGAGCGGCCACGACAATGGATTACTTTTATCACAAAGGCACGGAATTTCACAAAGCCATTGCCGTCATGAGAAGGAGCGGCGGCGCGGCCAAGGCTGCCGCAGATCAGGCTGACGCGATAATCGGCCGTTTGCGTCAAGGCGTATCTGGGGCCGATAGCTTCGGCCGACTCACAAAACACGGGGAATCGCGCATCCGCCAATGTTTCAAGTACGACCTGGCTGGTCACTTCCGCTTGGTTACTGTGCAATTGGGCGACGTCATTTGGCTGCTGACTGTCGGTACGCACGAAAATATCGAGCGCTGGCTGGATACGCACCGTGGGCTGCGCCTGGTACGCGACAAAAACACTGAACGCCTCACTCCTATTTACGAGCTTGATGCAGACGAGGGACTTCCTGCCCAAGACTACCGTGCAGTCGTTGATGAGGGCAGGAAACTCCTCGATCTGCTGACTACCGAGGCGGTACAGGCGTTTCATGCAATCTCAACGGAGGCAGACCGCTTTCAAAAACTAACGGTCCTCGCCAGCAACGAGGAGTTGAGGGCCGCAATCTCGCAAGTCGTGGACCGCAGCAGTCAACAAATTGCTCGTGACATTCTGCTGGAATTGCGCGCGGGTCGGGTCGAGAGCGCTGAGGCGCATCTTCGCAAGGTGGGGGGCCAAGCCGTACCCATCGATGAACAACCATCGACGGTGTCGGACGCGCTCGCAAACCGAGTGAATTCCGACGTGGTCATAAACCTTCGCGACCTGGACGATGATGAGCTCAGCCGTGCGGTAGGCAGCGCAGCCTTCCACGATTGGATGTTGTTTTTGCACCCCGACCAACGCGCCGTAACCGAAGTGGACATTGATGGAATCGCGCTCCTTCGTGGCGTGTCGGGCTCCGGCAAAACGTGTGTCCTGGTGCATCGAGCCAACTGGCTTGCGAAAGAATACCCCACCGAGCGCATCCTGATTCTGACTTTGAACCCGGCTCTGGCGACTCTGCTCGCTGACCTGGTCAAAAGCCTGTGTAGCGACTCCGTGCGGTCCCGGATCTTCGTTCGGCACGTCGATGACATGTGTCGGGAGATCCTTGCCTATTTCGAACCCCAGTTGACCCTGCCCCACCCTGGCGGTGACTACTGGGGCGACCTCGACACCAATTGGAATGCCTTCTTTCAGAGTTCTGAGCAGCAAAACGTCCTCCGTCCCATAGTCGAGAGCTTGGAGAAGCGCAGCGGGCTGGACGCGGAACGCTACATACGCGACGAATTCGTATGGGTGCGAAGCGCTTTCGGCGATACCGAGGCCGAAAAACAGGGAACGCCGGCGCCTGGCCGCGAAACCTACGAAAACCCCGATAAGGCGCCCCGCAGAGGGAGGGCGATCGCGTTCAGTGTCGACTGGAGGCAACGGATTCTTGACTCGCTGGCGCAGTATGAACGGAATCTTGAAGGGAAAGGCCTCGTGGATCCTCCTGCTTTGGCACTGCGCGCGCATCGATACGCCCCCCCGGCTAAGCGCCGAAAGACCCATGGGCCTCAATTACCGGTGCGTCCTCGTCGACGAGATCCAGGATCTAGGCACGGTCGAGCTCGAGGTGGTGAATGCCTTGTCAAAGCTCGCCACAAATCAGCTGTTTCTTACAGGCGACCCGCGGCAACAGGTTTTTCCTAAAGAGCACAATCTGCGAGCCGCTGGCATCGAAGTGCGCTATCGCCGCTCCTTCCGAAAAAACTACCGAAACCCGCGCCAGATTCTCGAGGCCGGCGTTGCAATGATGCAGCAGTTTGACGATGAAAGCGGGCGGGCGGATGAAGAGTCCGAGCCGCTCGACCCGCAGTACTCTGCGCGGGAATCTCCACGGCCTGTCGTCATTCACGCAGAGACGCCCGACCAGGAGCGCGAACACATCGTCCGATATGTTGAGGAAACGAGGAAAAGCCACAACAACCCCATCTGTGTCGTGGCCTGCAGTCTACGCGAAGACGACGAGGCCGGCATGGCCAAGTTGCTGGCTGACTACAAACGCGTAGGGTTGAAAACGTCGCCCCTAGGCTGGAATTCGGCAGTGCAACAGCGCGCGGTCTTCCTTTCTGCACTTGAGACAGTGAAAGGGTTCGAGTTCTCCCTCGTCATCTTGTCCGAGTGCAACGCCAACGTAATCCCGAATCCGGCCTTACCTAACGAGGAGCATTGGCGAGACGCGCGTCGCCTTTACGTGGCCATGACCCGGGCACGAGACGAGCTAGTGATGACACATACCGGCGAACCGTCCCGGTTCTTGCAGGGATGCAGAGAAACGCTTCAGTGGCGAAGTGTGCGAGAGGAAGGACTAGTGGGCGATGACGACAAAAGCTCCGCCGATACCGAAGCCTCACCGGCTCCGGCTGAAAACGACAACGAGCCGACACCCGAGCTCATGAGAGAAATCGAGAAACTCAGTGCCGAGAATCAGCAACTTCGAACCCAGCTTTCGCATTCGAAGCCCGATCTGCGAGTGTCGCCGAAAGGCGGCATGTCCTTGTACGGCCTTGGACGGTTTCCCGTGACGCTTTACAAAGACCAATGGTTGCGTCTTTTGGGTGCCGAAAATCAAATCCGGTCGTTCATTCGGGACAATGCCGCCAAATTGTCGGTCAAGAACAAGACGTAGACGGGCTTGGCGTTCGGCATTAATGTTTTGAGAAATGCCGGGGAATTGTCGGCTCGAAATTCGAAAAGGTCAATTAGGCACGCCTGACCCTGTCATGTTCCTGTCATGTTCTCCGCCTGACCCTGTCATGTTCTCCAGACCCAGACCCAAAAAATGCTTTGGGATCTTCCGGCGGAAATTTCACCAGAGCTAGGCCGGCGTTGAGACTTGAAATTATGAGGGGCTTGCACCAAAGCCTCAAAGACAAGTTATCGATTCCGCTGAAAAACCCCCTATTCACGAAAATTCGGGATGAAGAAAATCATTAACCAAGCTCCGATCGTGCGTTACAGAGCTTCTGTGAGCGAAATATTTTTTCCTGGTTTTTGGAATGGGACTTTTTCATCAGAATCAGTTATCGATTCATGACCCCTTCGTGTCTCATATGTACTGAACGAGTACAACCTATTGACAACGGCTCCCTCTAGGATTTAACTGTGATCCGGGAGGATTTATCTATGTCCACGCTCATGGTCGCCGCGGTGCAGGCTGCGCCGGTATTTCTCGACAGAAGCGCTTCCGTTGACAAGGCCTGTCGTCTCATCGCAGAAGCTGGCGGCCGCGGCGCACGCATTATCGGGTTTCCGGAAGGATTTATTCCAGCCCATCCGTATTGGTTTCATTTCGAGCCAGCGGTAAACAGACGCGCCCGACAGTTTGGCCAGGAGCTACTCCGTACCGCAATCACCGTTCCGGGGCCGGAGGTCGATGCGCTGTGCGAGGCTGCCCGCGAGGCGGAAGCTTACGTCGTGATGGGAGTGTGCGAACGCAGCGCCGACGCCTCCTTCACCCTTTATAACTCGCAGCTTTTCATCACCCCCAAGGGCGTTCTGGCAGCGAAACACCAGAAGCTCGTGCCTACCCACGCCGAACGAGTGGTTCATGCGCCAGGATTGCGCTGCTATGCCCTGGCGTGTATTGACACACCGTGGGGCGGACTCGGCGGTCTGATTTGTGGCGAACATTCCAATACGCTCGCTCGCTTTGCTCTCATCGCCCTCAAAGAGCGCTTCCACGTGGGCAGCTGGCCGGCCAATTTCTCTGCCGAGGGCGCACGCGCTTTGTTCGAGACCAAGAATATCAACGCCAGGGCTCACAGTTTGGAGGGCAACCTGGTGGTGATAAATGCGGCGGGCGTGCTGAACGACCAGATCAAGGCCATGCTGTGCGACGGCGAGGGCAAGGCGGCTATGTGCGGAACTAACGGCGGAGGATCCGCAATCGTAGGACCCGGGGGCGACTATCTGGCCGGGCCACTCGGAGGTGAAGAACAGATATTGTACGGGGAAGTAGACCTGGACGCCTTCGATGAGAAAGGGCTCATGCGCGATATAACCGGTCACTACCAAAGAGCGGATGTGTTCCATCTCACGGTTAACTGCGAAGATACGCCCTTGCTGGAGTTCACTGGAGTTAACCAACAAAAAGCGAGCGCTGTAAATACAATCAACTCGGTCTCTCGTAATTCCGTTACGTGAGCCGATGACGCCGACTCGAGAAATTATATGGAACTCATAACCTTCAAGTTTGAGAAACCTGATGATACAAACTTCGTCCTAGGTCAGAGCCAATAGTGCCCAACTGTCTAAGAGCAGTAATGATCTAAGGCACTGACTTTCGTCGCTGTGTCCAGCGGCGTCTCGGCGACGACAAAACCCAGAGTTTTTTCCCGTCGAGCAATTTCTCTGCATGGACGTTGCTCAATTGGCTGACCCAGAGTCTGAGAGAAATCGAGGCTTACCTAAGAGCACGGTCCTCCAGGCTCTAACACACGGGCATTCGAGGCGCGGTCTCCCGAAACATGCTGGCATACGCCAACGAACATCGGGATTGGCGTATCTTTGCCGACTTTGCCCAAGCACCGCCGCCGGTGATGAAACGGAAAATTGATCTACCGCGAAGGAGAATTGCCATGAAAAGCGCGCGTTCTTTATTTCTGTTGTTACTTTTGGGTTTGTCCTTTGTGTTTCCCCTTGAAGTATCCCAAGCTCAGCTGACAAAAGTGAGGGCCACCTATCCATCGCCCAACGTGCAATACCTTCCCGCTTATGTGGCCCAGACCAAAGGTATCTACCAGCAAGAAGGTCTAAATGTCGAACTCATCGCGATGCGGGGGGCAAGAGAAGGTGTTCAGGCCCTCGTCGTCGGCGACCTTCAGTTCGCCATGACCCTCGGTCCGGTGCTGCCCGCGATCTGGCGCGGTATAGATCTCAAGCTTCTGGGGCAGATGGTCGGGATGCCGACCTTCTCGCTGATCGTCAGGCCGGAAATCAACCGGATCGAGGATCTCAAGGGAAAAAAGATCGGGGTAAGTTTCGGCGGGATGACCTTTGCGCTGGTCCATGAGCTATTCAAACTGCACGGCATCGACCCGGACAAAGGGGTCGAATACGTTAACATTCCCGGCAGCAGCCCCAAGGTGGCGTACCTAGACAAGGGGGTCATCGCCGCAGCTCTGATCGCGCCGCCGACAGAGTTTGAAGCGATTCAGTCTGGCAATAAAAGGCTCGTTTATCTCGGCGATGTCATGCCGGACGTTCCCTTTACCGGATTGATTGCGACCACCCGCTACATCAAGGAAAATCCAGAAATTGTGAAAAGGATGGTTAAGGCGACGGTCCGGGCGGTCTATAAAACGGCTGAAGAGCCCGACACGGCGATCAGCGTCATGCAGAACTACCTCAAGATGAAGCCCGAAGAGGCGAAAGAAACGTATGCATTAGTGCGCAAATCTTTTTCGCCGGTTCTGACCGAGGCGGGCATGAAAAAAACTGCTGCCATCGTCGCCATGTCGGCCGGGATGCAGCCGACGAAAGAACCGAAGGATTATATGGACCTCAGCTTCCTCAATCAGGTCCTCGCGGAGCTGAGGAAAAAATAAAAGAAGAAGTAAAACGGAGTCTTTTCTTGATGGAGGCCATAACGCTTCGAGACGTAACACGCAATATCGTCAGTCTCATCGAAAACGTGAGTGGCTGCCTGGTGGTCGTGGGTGAGAGGAGGCTTCGCTAAAGTTGTTGGCTGCGTCACGCATCGCGCGCTGCGCGAATAGAATTCACGCGATCTCCTACAACCCATCGGCGGTTAGCGAGCCGGATTATCTAATCTGCTATTGGACGCACGGGTCGGACCACGCTATGTGTGAGAACTCTTGGAATTTTCCGCCCAAGAGACACAGCTTTCCGGCCTTAGCGTCTCACTTTCTCCGCCAAAATCATCCGCATCGGCTTATCTGTGTTCCGCTAGTTTGTACGTTCCGCCCACTCCGCGACCTGCGATCACTCTTTTGGAGCGATGTTTCACGTTTTAAAAAGCCGCCCTTATTCCGTTCACTTAATGCGTCCGATCAAGAGATTGCGCTGGTCCGACCCACGTCTTGTCTCTGAGATCACCGCCGAGATTGATATGATTGTTCTGCCAGACCCAGTGCCGACCCTATGATGGAGTTTTTTTCTGCACCGCCGCTAAGTTCAGTTCGCCGCTCAGCCCGGTTTCGAAGAGGGCTCGCTGAGAAGACCCTCGAAGTTTTCGTAATTCTTGCCATTTCGCTTCGAACTCAGTGCGAAGTAAGCTCTCGAATCGATTGACGCCCTCATATTTTTTCATCACGGACTTGATTTCAAAAAGGCGACCGAAAACCGTTAAGGTGACGAGCCGAATCGGGATACACGTGTCGAGAAGATGCGAGGTCACGTCGCGGCTATGGGCGCACTGAAGTTTGGCCGCGAGCCCTCCTTGTTCGCGGACAAGCGCGAGATGAAGGTCGTCCATACTGGGGCAGTCGTCGCAAGCCGGAAATGCACTCTCCGGATCCGGGTCTCCGGCAAAATCCAGCTCAAGTTGATTCAACGAATCCGTTGCAGCTTGATCAACCCCGGTGCCGTGAGTAAAGGCGTCGCCCGTACGGCAAAGGTCTAGGAGTAAACCCCGCGGAAAGTTTTGATCTGGAGTGACACCGGCGTCCTTTAATTTGCGCTCGCCCGGAGGTGTAAGTTGAAAAGTAATGACCGTTCCACGGATGGAAGTCAGAACGTAACAGTTCTCACGGCTTTTGTATTGGTGAAGTCTAGGCATAACTTTTCCTTTGGGTGTAGCACGTTGCGACCCCGCGCCTGGTTTCCACCCACTCAATAAGCCTCTGCCGTATCACACTCTACCCTTCACAATGGTGAGTTCAGCCAGCGTCAGGCCGTAGAGGGCATAGACGTGGCGGTCGATCTTTTGCTCCGGCTCGCTCGTGTCGGCGTGGGCGTCGCGTCGCTTCGCCGCGAGAATTTTGTCAACGAGGGCTACAATGGGGGCTTGGGTGGCGGCGTCCACGTCGGGGATGGGGAGTTTTTTCCAGTCGTCGGGGTAGAGGTGAATGTTGCTGCGGCGATTCGCTCGGAGAAACTCGCGGGCAGCTGACGAATTCATCACGGCGAGCAAATACTTCACCGCGAAACGGCGGCTGGTTTCCTCCAGCTCTTCGCGCTTCGGCAGGTCGGGGCGCGGCGGCTTCTCGCCACGATAGCGGGCGACCTTTTTGAGCGAATTGTTTCTCACGCCGTGCAGCGTGTGCCACGGCAAGAAAGCGACGGTGCTTTCAGTGAAATGAAGATGCTGGTCGTCGTAGCAGCACTTTGGATCAGGGCCTGGACTCCTTTGGACCAGAACCTTTTCTAGAGTCTCGTAGATTTCGGGGAAAGTTGGGCGGCGGAACAAGGCAGGCGCTCTTTTAGTGCCATACTCCAACCAACGATGCGTGACGGGTAACCACATTCCGAGATGCTTTCCTTCTACAAATCGTTTGGGATGAGTTGCGTCCCGAGAGTCTTGCACCAAGTCGTCCATCGTAAACGCGCCCGGAGCAAGGTCTTCGTGAGCGTTCACAACCATTCCGATCCACAGCGTCAAACGTCGGTTGGGTGTCGCAAGCGGCTGATTATTCATGAGTTCTATCCGGGCGAATTCCCCTTGGAGTCGTAATTGTATCACTCCCCGTTTCCGGCCCTGAATGCGAGCGGGTCTGAATGTGAGGCAGG
>JAUYJC010000221.1 GCA_030688735.1 Deltaproteobacteria bacterium | reverse complement strand
GAGACAGATTTTTCAGAGCCTGAAAACCGGTCAGGTAACTTTGACTGACGTGCCCTGCCCGCGCGCCGCTTCCGGCCAGCTGCTGATCCGTTCTTCTAACAGCTTGATCTCCGCCGGCACGGAGCGAATGCTCGTCGAGTTCGGCAAAGCGAATCTTTTAAACAAAGCACGCCAGCAGCCGGACAAGGTGCGAATGGTCCTGGATAAGGTCAGGACGGATGGACTTATGCCAACCATCGCGTCGGTAAGAAATAAACTCGATCAGCCGTTAACGTTAGGGTACTGCAATGTTGGGGTGGCGAGCAATAAAAAAAAAGGGGACGCAGCTCTTTTTCCTTACGGTGGCAGCAAAGAGCAAAGAGCAGGGAGCACGGAGCATGGAGCGGGGAGCAAAGGCGTAGGCGAGAAGAGCGGGGATGATAAGGGCATAGGACGCTGAGCGTAACGGATGGTAACGAAACAGACGAGATGAACGAGACAAAGGAGGCAAAGGAGAGAAAGGGGACAAACGGGACAAGCATGATCGACGAAACAAACGACTCAATGAGACAAACGAAATAGACGAGACAAACGAAACGAACCAGATTGGAATGTGGTCCTTGATATGTACGCCATTATTGACTACAATACCAGCCATATGGCGTTGGTGGTAGATAAAGGAGTGTAGTCATGGGTACGGTCGCAGCTATTTCACAATCCCTTCTGTCGGTTGAAGCCCTGCTCGGTGGGCGGGGGGTATTGCGGGCAAAACCCAGTTCCTCGCTGGATTGGGTCGCGGTCATTCGCCGGGGCATCTCGTCGTCGGCGGTGGGTTCGCTCACCAAGTCGATCCGCGTGACCCAATCCGAATTGGCGACGGCTTTGGGCATTCCCGAGCGCACCTTGGCTCGCCGCAAAAAGGAAGGCACGTTTAACAGTGAGGAATCCGCCAAGCTGGTGAGGCTGGCGCGAGTTGTTGAGCGGACCGAGGAGGTGTTTGAAGACCTTGATGCGTCCCTCGACTGGCTGAAATCGCCGAATGCGGCCCTGTCCGGCGCGACTCCGCTGAACCTGCTCGATACCGACATCGGCGCGGAAACCGTTCTGGATACGCTGGGACGCATCGAGCACGGCGTCTTTGGGTAACAGCGGGCTGATACTGACTGTCTGGCGGCTGGTCACGGTCCGCTTCGCGGGGTCAGCATTCACAGGCGATGGCGCAAGGCGCTACGGCGGGCGCTGGAATCGCAAGGGTATTCCGCTTGTCTATACGTCCGGCACCCAATCGTTGGCCATGTTGGAAATGCTGGTGCAGGACGACCCTCTGCGTGCCCGCTACGTCATGATTCCGGCGACGATCCCCAATGAGGTCACGATCGAACGGGTTTCGGTTCAAACCCTTCCCGCCGACTGGCGCGAACTTGCTGCCCGCGAGCAGTTGCAGGCCATCGGCACAGCATGGGCCAAGCAACTGTCGAGTGCGGTGTTGGCAGTACCCAGCGCCGTGATTCCCGCTGAAGCCAATTACCTGCTCAATCCTCTGCACCCGGCCTTCTCCAAGATCAAGATCGGCGAACCGCAGACATTCGTTACCGATTTACGACTGATCAAGAAATAACTGTAGATGGATGAAACAAATCCTTCAAAACCTCAAAACCGGCGTCATGGAATTGGCTGAAGTGCCCTGTCCCCGCTTGGGTGCAGGTCGGTTGTTGAGTCGAACCACGCGCTCGCTGATCTCCGCCGGCACGGAGCGAATGCTCGTCGAGTTCGGCAAAGCCAATCTGCTAAACAAAGCACGCCAGCAACCGGACAAGGTGCGAATGGCGCACGATCTAACTAATACCCGAGTGCGAGCCAGCATCACGTGCGCAGTTCGGCTTTACTCGCTGATTGCCGTTCCAGGCAAAAGGCCGCGTGGGGGCGAAGGCAAATAGTCCAAATACGCATTCCGAATGGCCTCGTCGAAATGCTTGACTCATACGCACCCATTTGACGGGGTATGCCGCATTGTTTATACTTGCGTTTATACGTAGCGATTTAGGAGGGGACCATGACCGAAGCTGTTCTCGATATCAAACAGTGGGGCAATAGTCTGGGTGTTCGCTTGCCTGCGGCAGTCGCCCGTGAGGCGCATCTGCATGTCGACCAGCGGGTTCGTGTTTCGGTGCAAGGTGGGCAAGTGGTTATCATGCCGGTCACCGATGCCGCACTGACATTAGAGCAGCGTCTGGCGCGATTTGATTCGGCGCGGCACGGCGGTGAAGTCATGGCAAGTAAAACCATCGGGGCAGAGCGGTGGTAGCTGAAAAGCAATCCGCCCCGGGAAAACGTAGCCCCTGGGCGCCAGACCGCCAGGACATTATCTGGATCGACTGCAACCCCCAGGTCGGGCAGGAAATGCGGGATATTCATCCCTTTCTGGTGCTTTCGCCGCGCATCTTCAACGCAAAAACTTCGTTGGTCATCGGCTTGCCCATGACCACGGCGGAATACAACGCCGACAACCCTTTTGCCGTGGCAGTCGGGCAGACCAAGGGGCGTAAGGCAGTGCAGACCAGGGAACTTCAGGCTTTCGTGTGGCGAACCTGGCCAACGCTATTTCAGTGCGTGCGTGGAAGCTTTTTACAATAGACGACACACGACCGAAGACGGCCGACCGGCCGGTTAGCGCTCTTCCGTCATCGGTCATTTCTTTGCCTTCGTGCTCCTCGTGTCTCTGTGGTGAGGAAAGATTCGGAAATTGCACCGCGGAGGCGCTGAGGTCGCGGAGAAGTTCATATAAGATATCATCTTGAACAAACCCTCTGCGAACTCTGCCTGCCTATGCGTACACGCAGACAGGTTTCTCTGTGGTGAACAGGAATTCGGATATCTCACCGCTAAGGCGCTGAGTACGCGGAGAAGAGCATTCTTGATTAAGAAATACTCCCAACTCAGCGTGCTCTGTGTCTCTGCGGTGAATACTCTTTCACAGTAAAGCCGGAAGAGTGCAGACCAGCTATGTGCTTTGTCATCAACCCAAGTCTTTCGACTGGCGTTTGCGCGGCGCCAACCGCCACCGGCTCGGTGCGTTGTCCGAGGCCCTGTTTGCGCAGGTGTGCGAGCGCTTGAATCAAATCATTCGTTTGGGCTAGCCGCTGTTGCGTCGTGTCGCCAAACCGTTGGGATGATTCATTCTATGTTAACCCCGCCTCTTGAGGCGGGCACAGTATTATGGGGTTTCCAAAGGGGGCTAGCATCCCCTTGGGTCAAGGGCGGGGTTAAATCCCCGCCCGCGAAGTGGCTTCGTTTAATTCGGGTAGGAAACCTTTGCAATGAAACAGGTTCTGCACAGCCTTAAGGACGGCAGCACCCAACTCGCTGACGTGCCCAGCCCGCGCGCCGCTTCCGGCCAACTACTGATCCGCACTTCGACCACGCTGGTTTCCGCCGGCACGGAGCGAATGCTGATCGAGTTCGGCAAAGCCAATCTTCTAAACAGGTTCTTCAGGCTTTTGCGTGAAGCAGGGCTCGGAGTTTGCACCGCCGAGACGCTCTTCGACGCCGCTCAGGACAGGCGCCGGGCGCAGAGAAAAGAGTTCTTGATTGAAAATTAATCCGACCTCTGCGATCTCTGTGCCTCTGTGGTGAAAAGAAATTCGGATATCTCACCGCGGAGGCGCGGAGGGCGCGGAGAAAAGAGTTCTTGATTGAAAATTAATCCGACCTCTGCGATCTCTGTGTCTCTGTGGTGAAAAGAAATTCGGATATCTCACCGCTGAGGCGCGGAGTACGCGGAGAAAAGAGTTTTTGACTAAAAAATAATCCGACCTCTGTGAACTCTGTGTCTCTGTGGTGAAATCTCTTCTTCCCTTTGGTTGCGGCTTAGCCGCGCTGTGTCTCTGTGGTGAATATCTCTTCACAGGAAACCCAGAAGAAGTTCTAAATAAAGCACGCCAGCAACCGGACAAGGTGCGAATGGCGCACGATCTAACTCATACCCGAGTGCGAGCCAGCATCACGTGCGCAGTTCGGCTTTACTCGCTGATTGCCGTTCCAGGCAAAAGGCCGCGTGGGGGCGAAGGCAAATAGTCCAAATACGCATTCCGAATGGCC
>JAUYJC010000317.1 GCA_030688735.1 Deltaproteobacteria bacterium | reverse complement strand
AATAAGGTTGCCGAGTTATTACACTGGAGACGCTCAAGGGCGAGACGAGGGCTCTTTACCACTCCACCCCTACCGGAAACCCCCAACCCGCGTCGCTAGGTTTCCCGCCCCGTCCGGATCGCTCGCTAAGGCCGCGCCGAGCGCTCGCTCAGGACCACCACGCAGCCACCGTCACCAACACCGCCCCACCGCAATCAGCCATGCGGGCGCGCGGGCCAATTCTCGGGCGCATCGCTCGGAGGCCCGCACATCGGAGGTCTCTACCGTATTCCCAACGAAACTGCGCGCCCTCGAAACGCTCGCGCCGAATCCCGGTCAACGGCGGTGAGCCGTCGCCCTTGCGTTACCTTCCGCTCTCCGGGCTTCGCTTCGCTCCACTTCAGGGCCACGACTGTTTATTGATCTCCTACCCACCCTTGCGCGGAAGCCTGTCTTCGTTTCACTTCGACAGCCATCCTCGCTCCCGTTCGTCCACATGGACTCCCACGGACAAATATCATTTCCTTTTCGCTGCCCATAACCGTCTCGTCATTGTTCCTTTCCGTGTATGTTCGTGAACCGAAAAGGTTCCGTAAAAGGTTTCGGTTTTGGCGGGATTTGAAGGGCGAAACCTGGGACTTTGCGGGACGGACGGCGAAGCGCCACAAACGAGAAAAGCGCCGCAACCACTATGAGTTACAGGCGCTTTCACTTACCGCCCCTTTTCTTATCGGTCGGGTTCAAATCCACTCGCCCCGACCATTTCCTCAATTCCATCGTGCCGAAACGCTTCAGGATCAATTCACACCGAGATTCTACGGATCGCTTCGATTCTCTCGACCGGCGTCGGGTGGGAGTAGTGGTAGAAGGAATACCAGGGGTGAGGCGTCAAGTTCGAAAGGTTTTTAACCGTTAGATTGACCAGCGCTTCTTCCATCGGCCTGCCGTCCCGCAGCGTAACCGCGGCGAACCGGTCGGCTTCATACTCATGCTTGCGTGAGAGCAAGTTCATCAGCGGTGCCAGGTAAAACGTGAAAGGCCCGGAAAGCAGGCTAAAAAGTACCAGCACGGCGTGGCTCGTCGGCTGGAGACCGAAAGCGGAAAACAACGGCCGGTATTCGACCAATAAGCTAAGAATAAAAAGCCCAACGAACAAAAAAACGGTTTGCACCACCAACATCCGTCGAATGTGCTTCATCTTATAGTGGCCCATCTCATGGGCTAATACCGCCACCCCTTGCTCGATGGTCATCTGCTCGATCAAGGTATCGAACAAGACGATCCGCTTGGCCTTGCCGATCCCCGTGAAGTAGGCGTTGGAGTGGGCCGAGCGACGTGAGCCGTCCATGGAATAGATCCCGATCGCGTGAAAGCCAACTTGCTCAGCCAACTTAAGAATTCGGTCCCGGAGATTGCCGTCTTTCAAGGGCTCAAACTTGTTGAACAGCGGCGCGATGAAAGTCGGGTAGATGACGATCATAAGAAGCTCAAAGCCGCAGATGAAGACAAACGCCCCAATCCACCAATAGCGCCCTGTCGCCTCCATCAGCCAAAGCACCACATAGAGAAGCGGCACGCCGAACACCACACCGAGCATAAGCCCCTTAAATTTGTCCGCGACGTAGAGTTTGACCGTCGTCTTATTAAATCCAAAGCGAGCTTCGAGTCTGAAGGTTGCGTAAAGATCGGCGGGTAGCCCTATAATGAAAAAGACCGCGCCCACCGCAAGACAAAAGATAATTCCTTGAGCGTGCGCCACGGGAAAAAACCGGCTCAGGAGAGTAGTTGAGAGCGTGTCGAGCCACGGCAACAGCCCGCTGAATAGAATGACCAGCAACACAGCCCGTCCGTACAGGTCGGCCCAGCGCTGAAACCGCCCCTTGGCCAGCGTGTACTGGACGGACTTATCGTAATCCGCTGACTGGATCTTCGCGCGAAAGATGTCCGGTATGTTTTGCGCGGGAATGCGCCCCCTCACATGGCGCAGGTTCAGCTCGTTGAGCGTGAATTCGACGAGAAACTCAAGCGTGAACAGAGAGAGGAACGACCCAACGATCAGTTGTTCCATGAAGAAGGGTGACAGCCCTGATGAGCCGAAGCGGAAGTGGTACCCCCGACGGCAAGTCAGGCGGCAGGGGTGTCGTAGCTAAATGTGAGCTTGCCTTCGTCCTCGTCAACGTCGACCTTGCCGCCGTTTTGCAGCTTGCCAAAGAGGATTTCGTCGGCGAGAACCTTCTTGATTTCGTTCTGGATCAAACGGGCCATGGGCCGGGCACCGAAAGCCGGATCGTAGCCACGCTCTGCGAACCAACGGCGCGCCTTGGGTGTAAGCTGCAAGAAGACTTTCTTTTCGTTGAGCTGGTGATCGAGTTCCATGATGAACTTTTCGACCACGCGCTCGATGATCTCGGGGCTAAGAGCGTTAAACGTGACCATCGCGTCAAGCCGGTTGCGGAACTCGGGGCTGAACATTTTCTCGATGGCTTCCTTGCCCTTGCCGACATTGGACTGGGCGGCAAAGCCGAGCGGCGATCCGCTCATCTCACGGGCCCCGGCGTTGGTGGTCATGATCAGAATGATGTTGCGGAAGTCGGCCTTCTTGCCGTTGTTGTCCGTAAGAGTCGCATGATCCATCACCTGGAGCAGGATGTTGAACAGATCGGGATGGGCCTTTTCAATTTCATCGAGCAGTAATACCGCATAGGGATTCCTATTGATCGCGTCGGTCAACAGCCCGCCCTGATCGAAGCCGACGTACCCCGGCGGCGCGCCAATGAGCCGCGACACGGTATGCTTCTCCATGTACTCGCTCATGTCGAAGCGCAAAAATTCAATCCCCATGACCTGAGCTAACTGCTTGGCGACCTCGGTCTTACCGACGCCAGTGGGCCCAGAGAAGAGGAAACAGCCGATGGGTTTTTCGGGGTGACCCAGCCCCGAACGGGAGAGCTTGATCGTGCCGGCAAGGGTCTCGATCGCTGCGTCCTGCCCGAACACGACCAGCTTTAAATCCCGGTCCAGATTCTGCAATTGCTCTTTGTCCGAGGTCGACACGCTGCGCGGTGGGATCTTGGCGATCTTGGCAACCATCTTCTCGATGTCTTTGGGGCCGATGGTTTTTTTGCGCTTTTCCGGCGGCTGGATCTTGACCGCCGCGCCGATCTCGTCGATGACGTCGATGGCCTTGTCAGGCAAGCGCCGGTCGTTGATATGCTTGGCCGACAACTGCACCGCCGCCCGGATCGCCGCCGCGCTGTAGTGAACGCCGTGATGCTTTTCGTAGTGGGGTTTTAAGCCTTCGAGGATTTTGTAAGCTTCGTCCTGGCTCGGCTCGGGAATCTCGATTTTCTGAAAACGGCGCGCCAGCGCGCGGTCTCTTTCAAAGTAGCTCTTATAGTCATGATAGGTCGTCGAACCGATGCACTTGAGCTCGCCGGAAGCGAGCGCCGGTTTCAATATGTTCGACGCATCCATCGAGCCGCCGCTGGTGGCGCCGGCGCCGACGATGGTGTGAATCTCGTCGATGAACAGAATCGCATTTGGCCGCTTCGCCAGACCTTTGAGGACTCCCTTCAAGCGGGCTTCGAAGTCGCCGCGAAATTTGGTTCCCGCCAGGAGCGCGCCCATATCAAGGGCGTAGATCGCCGCGTCTTTGAGCGCATCGGGAATCTCGCCGCGCTGAATTTTCAGCGCCAAACCTTCGGCTAGCGCGGTCTTACCCACGCCGGGATCGCCGACATAGATCGGATTATTTTTGCGCCGGCGGCACAGCACATGAATCGTCCGTTCGATTTCGTCTTCGCGGCCGATCAGTGGATCGATCTTCCCCTGCGCGGCTCGATCTATCAGGTTGACGGTAAAAGCTTCTAAAGGATTGACCCGCGAAGCTTGTTTTTCCTCTTCGCCCTGTTCCTCTTCTTCTTTTTGCGGCCATTCCTCTCCGGTGGAGATCTTCGATATGCCGTGGGACACGTAGTTCACGACGTCGAAGCGCGTAATGCCTTGTTCTTCTAACAGATAGACCGCATAGGAGTCGGGCTCCCGGAACATCGCGATAAGCAAATTGCCGCCCGTGATCTCTTTTTTTTCAGCCGATTGGGCGTGAATCACGGCCCGTTGCAATACCCGGTGAAAGCCCAGAGTCTGCTGCGGTTCCTGGGTCAGCCCCTCAGGAAGGGCTTCCAACTGACCGGTAAAAAACTCCTCAAGAGCCTTTCTTAGCCGCTCGAGGTCACCGCCGCAGTTGAGGATCGCCGCGCTGGCATCCTTATCGTGCAACAGAGCGAAAAGCAGATGCTCCAAGCAGACATACTCGTGCCGGCGGCGTCTAGCCTCCTTCAACGCCGCGTTTAGCGTGGTTTCCAGTTCCTTGCTGATCATCCTATGCCTCTTCCATGGTACATTTTAGCGGATATTCATGCTGGCGCGCTAGATTTTCCACCAGGGTGACCTTGGTCTCGGCTATCTCATAGGTGTAAACGCCCGCCACGCCAAGCCCTTTCTTGTGGACATGAAGCATGATTTGCACCGCTTCAGTTTGCTCCTTGTGAAAAACATACTGGAGCACCTGCACAACGAACTCCTTAGTAGTATAATCGTCATTGTGGAGCAAAACTTTGTAGAGCGGGGGCTTTTTTAGTTTTTTCTTAGTCTCGGAGACTACTTGGTGGTCAAATTCGGTTTCCCTGCGGCTCATAATCTTCCATCGCTCCCTGCAACCGCTTTGAATTTACCATGCCGCGCCGCCGTCCCGCAATCACCGCCCCGGTCCCCGTCGAATTGCAATTCGCCGTTTATCATGGTTTGTTTTTTAATCGGCACGAAGTGTTGCATTGCCCACGGAGTATGTTAGATCCGAAGGCCGTTAAACCGTTTGTCTAGGTCCCCCGGGGAAAAGAGGTACACCATGCTTTCCAACAAAGTCAGCGAGATCGTGACCACCAACCTCACGACCGCGCAGGTTTCTACATCCATTTTTGACGTCATGCAACTGATGGTATCTCAGAACGTCGGCCGGGTCATCATCACCGACCAGGAAGTCCCGGTGGGAATTTTTACCGAAAAGGATGTTTTAAGACGAGTCGTAATCACAAAGGTCGACGCCAAACAAACGGCGATCAAAGAGGTCATGACGGCCCCGATCCGCGGGGTGCGCGAAGAAACCCATATCGTTGACGCTTTCGCCCAGATGTATCGTGGCAAGTACCGACATCTCCTGGTGCGCGGGGATTCGGGAAAAATCGTTGGCATCGTCTCTATGCGCCGGATTCTCAAACTCGCCGTCGAGCTGGGACGTGGAATGAGCGAAACAAAAACCATGGCGAGCATTACCAGCGAAGCGGCCGCCACGGTTGACCAGTCGCTGTCCGTCTATCAAACCATCGACCTGATGAACAAAAACGGTGCTAGTGCAGTGGTGGTCACTGCGGAAGGAAAAGCCACAGGAATTTTTACCGAACGCGACGTGCTAAAACGAGTAGCCACTAAAGAAATCAGCACGAAGGATACCCCCGTGAAGGAAGTCATGACCGCGCCGTTGATCACGATGCCCCACAATACTCTAGTCGGTGATGTGCTCGCGGAAATGTATCGACGCGATATCCGCAACGTGCCGGTCAGCGGCGATAACGGTGAGCTAATCGGCATCGTATCCATGCCCGATATATTGCAGTATGCACAGGCGTTCGACATCGACGAAAAGGTTCGACAAACCTGGAAAGAGGTTAAGGAACACTATGATTCCGAAGACCATTTTACGCCTGGTTGAAACGACTAAGCCGTTGTCAATTAAGGGAAATATGCAAAAATTTGAACGTTGCTTCATGGCCCTTAGGAGGTTATATTTTGGACACGCCAGCGATCAATGATCTCAATATTTGTGTCGCTACCGAGAACGGCTCTGGGAGCGCCTCGGCGAACAATCTCCTCTTCAAAGCGATCTTTAAAATGGGCGTGCCTTGCTCATCGAAGAACATGTTTCCGTCAAACATCCAGGGCTTGCCCACGTGGTACCAGATTCGCGCCTCGGCCGAAGGTTACTTGAGCCGCAAGGATGTCATTGATGTCATGGTGATGTTCAACGACGCCACCGCGGCCAAGGACATCCACCGGGTGCGCGACGGCGGCCTGATTCTTTACGATGATTCCACTTCGCTGCCGGCCGATCTAAGGCGGGATGGTGTCCAGTACATAGGATTTCCCGCCAATAAACTGATTACCAAACTAGTGCCGGCTTCCCCGCTCCGGGCCAAGCAACGGAATATGGTCTACGTCGGCGCCCTGGCTTATCTTTTCGGTATGGACATGGAAGTCATCAAGGCAGTGCTGGAAGATACTTTTGGCAAGAAACCTGCGGTTATCGAATCGAATCTCGTCTGCATCGACGCCGGGTATCAATATCTCAAGCAAGAGGGCGCGACTCAGAACATCGCTCGGTTGGAACAAATCCCCAACGGCAACAAGGACAAAATCATCACCGAAGGCAACACCGCCGCGGCGCTGGGCGCGATTTACGGCGGCGCGGCCGTCATTTGTTGGTATCCGATCACTCCGTCCAGTTCTATCGCAGAATCTTTGGAGTACTATCTGCCGCGGCTGCGCAAGTCGAAGGACGGCAAGAAATGCTACGCCATCGTCCAAGCCGAAGACGAGATCGCCTCGGCCGGCATGATCGTCGGCGCCGGTTGGGCCGGAGCCCGCGCCATGACCTCGACCTCCGGACCCGGGGTTTCGCTAATGAACGAATCCATCGGTCTCGCCTATTACGCGGAGATTCCTTGTGTATTCTTAATTGTCCAACGCGGCGGTCCGTCGACCGGCTTGCCGACCAGAACTCAGCAAGCGGATATTTCGTTAATGTACGGTGCCTCCCACGGCGACACCCGCCATATCCTGCTGATTCCCCATGACATGAACTCCTGCTTCGATTTTGCCCGGCGCAGCTTCGACTATGCGGACCGGTTCCAAACCCCGGTATTTGTCGCGATGGACCTGGACCTGGGCATGAATCTATGGTCCTCGGAGCCTCTCAAACTGGAAAAAGAGCCTTACGATCTAGGCAAGCGACTAGGCGCAGAGCAGCTAGAGGAATGGGCCAAAGCCGGAAAGAAATTCCGCCGCTACTTCGATCAGGACGGCGACGGCATCCCTTACCGAACCGTGCCTGGAAACCGGCACCCGATGGCCTCTTACTTCACCCGCGGCTCCGGCCACGACGCCAATGCCAAATATTCCGAAGATGAAAACGATTACAAGTATATCCTCGACCGCCTGCGCAAGAAATTCGAAACCGCCCGCAAGTTCGTCCCCAAACCCATCATCGAGAGGGAAAGAGGAGTCAAGACCGGCATCGTTTGTTACGGTTCAAGCTACGAGCCTGTTCGCGAAGCGCGCGACCGGTTAAAGGCGCGGGGTCTGAAAACCAACCATATGTTGATCCGCGCTCTGCCCCTGACCGGCGAAGTGAGAGATTTCTTAGCGGAACATGATACCATTTACCTTGTGGAACAGAACCGCGACGGCCAGGTAGCGGCGATCATCAAAGACGAGATGCCCAACTTGGGAGCCAAGATCGTAAGTATTTTGGTCTATAACGGCCTGCCGGTGACCCCCGGTGAAGTGGTTAGGCAAATCTTCGAAGCTGCTCAGTCGGCACAACCCAGGACCGCAACCGCCTAAGCGCAAGGACGGAATCATGGCAGAAGCAAAACTCAACCTTATCAACTTGTCGGAAAAAGACTACGAAGGCGCCGCTTCGACGATGTGCCGCGGCTGCGGCCATGACGCGATCTCGGCGTCGGCCATGCGCGCCTTTTTCGAAAGCAGCATCGACCCGCGCAAGGTTATCAAGCTCAGCGGTATCGGCTGTTCATCAAAGACACCGGCTTATTTTCTCAGTCAATCGTTCGGTTTTAACGCGGTGCACGGTAGGATGTCGGCCGTCGCCACCGGCGCCAATCTTGCGAACCATACGCTCTTGCCCATCGGTGTTTCAGGTGATGGCGATACGTCGGCCATCGGCCTGGGTAATTTCTGTCACATGATGCGGCGCAACGTGAATATTACCTACATCGTCGAGAACAACGGCGTCTACGGTCTGACCAAGGGGCAGTTCTCGGCCACCGCCGACGTCGGTTCGGTAATGAAGGGCGGCAAGGTAAACGATATACCCGCCATCGATCTGGCCGAACTGGCGATCACGCTGGGCGCCACCTACGTCGCCCGGAGCTTTTCCGGCGACCGCAAACAACTCACACCGCTCGTTCAGGGTGCGTTGGCGCACTCAGGTAGCGCCATTCTGGATGTCATCAGCCCCTGCGTCACGTTTAATAACCACGAGGGTTCAACCAAGAGCCTCAAGTACGCTAAGGGGCACCTCGACCCGATCCACGACCTCGACTTCATTCCGCCGTATGAGAACATCGAGGCGGATTATGACGCGGGAACCGATCATGAGGTCAAGCTACACGACGGTTCGCGGATCCTTTTGCACAAACTAGGCAAAGACTATGATCCGACCAACAAGGCGCAAGCGGTCAC
>JAUYJC010000216.1 GCA_030688735.1 Deltaproteobacteria bacterium | reverse complement strand
AGCCATTTTGCCAACTTGGCCGACTCCACACGGCGGAACTCCGTTCCCCCACCGATGTAGTCGCTAATCAACACCGAATCCGCCTCTTCCGTCAGCGCGGATACCAGCACGTCGGAGTGCGTCGTCACAATGACTTGCGTCTTGCTTTTCGCTGCGATCAGCAACTCGGCAATGATCGCCAGCGCATCCGGATGCAGCCCAAGCTCCGGCTCTTCGATGCAAAGCAATGGCGCTTTCTTCGGGTGCAGTAACACGGCCAGCAGCGCGAGGAAACGGATCGTCCCGTCCGAGAGCCGCGTGGCGGGCACGGGGGTTTTGAGACCGTCTTCGTGCAGGTATATCTGCACCGTGCCGCCTTGAATCTTAGTCGTCAACCGTTTGAATCGAGGCAGAAATCGCTGCATGTATTCGAGAAATTGCGGCCAGGTATCCTGATGCTCTAAATCATTCAATACCAAACCAAGGTTCACGATGGTGGGCAATAAAGAATCGCTGGGAAGATTCGCCGCCTGTGCTTGTCGCAAAGCGGCGGAACGGCCGAAGCCCCACTCGCGGAAAATCTGGATTTTAGCGAACTGATCGGCCACCCAGGTGAGTTCGGGATAGGCTTCGGGATCTTTGCGCTGAGAGAATACCGACTGCTCGGGATTAAGGCTTTCACGCCTGAGCTTGCGCTGGTGGTCTTTCTTCGCTCCCTCACCGTGCACTGCCTGTTTCACGTTGATGTATGGGTGGCCGTTTCGATACCGGTAGTAGAAAAAGACATCCGTTTCGCTCGGCTTGTTGGGCTGAGAGTTTTCCAAGGCTTCGTCCACGATTTCAAGCCTGCTGTTGGCCTCGGTAAACGAGAGACGATAACGCAGTTCAGGTGTCGGCGCGTTCGAACAGATCCGCGCCGTGATCACTGCCGGCTTCGGCGACACTGCGCCTTTCCACATCCATTCGCCTGCCGTGCCGCCGATGCGAATTGCGTCGGAAATGTCGGTCGGGGTAGCGTGCAACAATTCAAGTGCCTCGATGAAGTTTGATTTTCCCGAAGCGTTAGGTCCAATCAAAACGTTCAGTGGCGTCAGCTCGATATCCTGACTCTCGGGGCCAAACGACAGGAAGTTGGTCAACTTCAGGCTTCTTAGAAATGTGCTCATAATTTTCGTGTCCTTCCGGTGGCTCGTATCAATTGATAACGATCGGCCCTTGCCTCAGTTTAGCCAGCAATTCTGTTTCGGTGTCGCCCACCCACGTTTTGACATCTTCTGGCGTCTTTAATGTCCCGCTCGTGAGTTTCACGCTTTGGGTCTTCGGCTCTAGCAGTTTCGCCGC
The DNA here is from genome assembly GCA_030688735.1 of Deltaproteobacteria bacterium. GTDB lineage: Bacteria > Desulfobacterota > Binatia > UBA9968 > UBA9968 > JACPFE01. The sequence continues at coordinate 10,028 of JAUYJC010000216.1, read as the reverse complement.
CGCCAATGCTGCCTGACGAAATCGTTCCGGCAACGCATCCGCCATGGCTGCCCATACGGGGAGCGATCGCTGGCCTAACGCCGCGATCAGCGACGCATCGTCGCCAATGGAAAGCTCCCCGACTGGGGCAATGCCGGTCTCCCTGAGCAAGCGGTCTTGATCCGCTTTCTTCGTCTTTTGCCAGTTCGCGTTTTCTTCGAGCACCTGCATCTCGCGGTCGTAAGTTTCCTTCGTCGCCGCGTGTGCCTTCTTCAGCGCCGCGCGCAGGAGTTTCACCAGCTTGTCGTGAACCGGCGGGACGGGGTCGCTGTCCTCCAGCAGTCGCCGTTCGTCGCGCACTGCGTCGGCTTCCTTTTGCAATTCCGCCGCTTCGGGCAGGTCGTTGGCGTGTTCGAGCAGTGTCTCCAATGTCTGCCACGCGGGCTTCCGCTTCTCCGCGAGCGTCGCCCTCGCCTGCCACTGCTCTAGCAGCTTCTTCAGTTCGTCGTGTTCCTTGAGCATTACCGCCAGCATTTCGTTGCCTGCCAGCGCGCGGATGGAATCGAGGGTTGCCGTCTTCGGGCACGCCGGCAACGGCGGTTCCCCGCCGGCTTTCGCTGCAAGGCTGGTTAGCGTTTGGAGGAACTGCTCTGCGACGATGGTTTCCTCATCTGGTTTGCAATTTAGTCCCGCGTCCTGAAAAAGCTTTCGCAACTTGATCTTGCTCTTCACGTCGATCGCGACGGTCTCCGTGCGAAAGTCCGTCACCGGCACTTTCGCTTGGTCGAGCTGCCCGGCAGTCAGAACCGTCCCTTTGTTCACCGCGCGAATCTGGCCCGCCGTGTGTAGCGTAATGAGCGCACCGTCAATAGCGTCGCGCGACCAGCCGTAGGGTGCTGCCTCGAATTCATCACGGATTTCTTTCCCCTTCTTGCCTGCTCCGATGAAAGTTAGTATGGCCGCGCATACCGTATGCTTCTCCGGGTTGTCGTTGTGGCCAATGGCCTGGAGAGCGTTGGCATCCTTGTTCTTGGCCCGATTGATTACAGTGCCCCAGCGGTTGTCGTCCGCTTCGTTGAATTGCGGGAACAGGCGATCCAATGAATCTGACGCCGCTGCTTTTACTTTCTCAATCAAATCAATATTGATGACCTCTGTGCCGCCTCCTTTGAAGACTTGTGCTGAGCTGATCAGGTCTCGAATGATGCGGTCGCGCGTGCCCTCGGCCGTCGCCATCCGTGTGGACATCGCTGAGCGCGCTTCGTTGCCCTCTGTCGTTGTCATCACGCCCTTGAAATCCAGTGTCTGCCTAGCGGCCTCAAACTCGACGAGGACCTTCTTCAGGTCCTCAGCGCTCGCTTTCGGAATGTAAACGAAAATTGTGGCATCGTCCGTGCCCGCCCTGCGAGCATCGGCCAGCACCACGCTTTGGCTGTCACCCCAACCGTCGCGAATCCACACCGGCGCTTCCGTGCCGTCCACCGCCGGCGCTTCGCTGCCGAGGTGGATCTTCAAAGTTCGCTTCGTCTTGCTCGCGCCATGGAGCAGAACGATGCTGTTCAGGGACTTGGTGCATTCGGCGTTGATCAGCGCCGTGCGCTTGGAGTTGACCGACGCAATATCGCTGTTTAGGGCGGTGAACCGACGGCGAAACTCGTTTTCCCACTCGCTGCTTTCGCGCGTTTGCAGGCTGTATTCCTCATCCACCTTGATGAGCTTGCTCTCCGCTACCAGCTTGTCCAGGATACGTGGAATATCGCGCCGCAACCGCGCGCCGTCCTTTTCCAAATCTTCCACGAGCAGGTCCGCCAGCATATCGGGCGTTGCGCGCACACCGATATCCGCCACCTTCTCACGTGGCAGTTTGCGAATCAGGAAAATCAGTCCGCACAGCCGGCTCGCCAGTTCGCCGTCTTTGCTGCCGTCGCGCATCTTCCGGATCATTTCGTCAATTTCTTTTGACAAAAATCTCGTTTGGAGCAGAATCGTTTGTTGTTGATCGAAGATGCAATCAGCTGACAGTACTGTGCCCAACGGCTCCTCGGCTAAGTCCCGCACGGCCTGATATACAATGGTCAACTGATTTCGTAGCTGTGCCGCCGTACCTTGGACGTCGATAGCGCGAAGTACGTGTTCCCAAAAGCGTCGGCGCACGGGCAGCAGCGGATAGTCATCCACCCTCACCCGTTTATCCTCTTCGCGGGGGCCGATCTTGGTGGACGCCAACTGGCGGTCCACTTCACCCGAGTGCGCATCCAGTACGTCCTCGATGACCTTCCGCTTGTCGGCCTTTTTCGCCAGCACCACGCGCCGCGTCACTGTTTCCACGTCCGCATCCGAAAGTTCGACCGGGATTCTAAAACGGTCTCGAAGCCGTTGCAGCAAAGGGTCAGAACCCGCCAATGCCGTCTGACCCGCGCCGACCAACATCACGCGGCTGTTGAGTTGTTTGGAAATCGCCTCAGCCACGAGTTGCACGTCGTAGGAACGCTGCTGGTCGTCGCCGATGTAGAGTTGGATCTCATCCAACACAATAAGCGTGCAGGGCAGTTTGCCGCCTTCTTCCAGCACTTCACGAATCAGTGCGATGAACTCCGTGTCAGTTACAGTGTCTTTGCGTGGAAACTGCGCCTGCAGAGCCTCCTTGGCTTTCTTCTCATCTGAGGCGAAATTTGCGTCGGCTGCCAGTAGCGCTTGCGCGATCAACGGACTGACATATAAATCGTTCAACTCCTTATTGAAGTCCTTGCCCGCCGCCTCGACTGATTTCCGCACCTTGTCGTAAAAACCGGCCTTCCTCAGCCACAGGGAGAACTGTGCTTGCGGCAGCGACTCTGGGAGACCTTTCGACCGGAACAAGATCCCCAGAACAGCGAGCCGCACGTTCTGCCCCCCACCTGTCGGCAACGCGCCTGCCGCCGCGTTCAATCCGCCAAACCGCTTGCCCAGCGTATCGAGTTCCTTGAGCAATTCCTTCACTTCCGACGGCAGGTGCGCGAGCCCCCGCGCCGTCTCGCCCGTGTCGGGGAACTTCGTGTCCACCCACAGGTGTCGCAGCATCTTTTCCAAGTGTGTTTTGCCGCTCCCGAAGAAGCCGCTCACCCATCCTGCCGGCTGCGACGCCGAGTTGATATTGGTGATGTAGGATTCCAGAATCCGGATAATGCCGTCTTTGTATTGGCCCTCGCACACGAAGTGCGAAAGCTCATACCGCAGGGTTTCGATCTCTTCGGCGGTAACGGCATCCTTCACGGCGGCCACGCCGTCGTTCAACAGCTTCGTCTTCGTCGGATCGCGTTGGAACAGCTCTTTGTTCAGCATCATAGTTCTCCTCCACTGTGCAGCGTGATCGGTACGGCCAGGTAATTCCACCCGTCGCGAGCATCCAGCAGGCGGTAATTGTTGTTATCGAACTCGCCGGGAAAAAACAGGACGAGCCGCCCCCGGATATCTTTCTCCACTTCCTTGAGCACCAGCGATACTTTAGTGAATCCATACAAACTCGCTACGCCGTAGACGGCAACCACCGTCTCCTCGTCGGCTTTCGCGTCCGTCAGCGCACTGCGCAGTTGTGCGGCGGCGTAATGCAGGAAGTCCGTTTCGAGTTTGATTGCCAGGTGCGGCGGCTCTTCGAAATAAGCCTCGCGATAATCCGTCGCACCCATCCAGCGGGCAAACGCCGTGGTGAAGTCGAACAACAGCCAGTTGTGGCCAGCTTCCTTCGTGGCGATTTCAAATAGTTCCAACCGGGCGCGAAGCCGCCGCTCATCCACCTTCGGATACACGACGAAGATCGTCTTCTGCGGCCCGGCCAGATTCCTCTGCCAGGGGGCGGAGACGTGCGCCTTGTAGCTACTGACGAGTTCCTCAATTCTGGCCATATATCAGTTTTTTCTCCTGTTCAGTTAGGATGCCGTCGAATGACACGACCATCAATCCGCCGCCAGTCTTGATGTCGAGGAGACCCAGGCGTCGTGCGTCCATCGCGAGTCCCGTGAGTTCATCCACATCTCGATCGAGAACGCGGGAGAAAAGCGTGTCGAACAGCACGCGGCCTCGCGCCCCCAGCATGTATCCGAGCACCAGCGCGGACGCCACCGCGCCGGGAGTCGGCTCGATCTTCTTCCGTTTCTTGCGACCCCGGCCTGCGAGGTGGCCGGATTGGGTCCACGAGGATGCCGTGTTGCGCACCACCTTATCCAGCGTGGCCTCATTCAGTCGGTCGTCCACCGCCTGCCGAATCGCGTCGGTAAGTCGCTGACGCGCAATTTCTTCGCCCTCGGACATGGACAAGATCACCGGCGCGGTCGCCCGCAGCAGAGGATCGCGCGCGATGGCCGCGAGAAGAGCCAATTGCGCGTGCCCCTTGTCCATCCCCCAGAACATCCTCAGCAGTCGAAACAGTGGCACCGCCGGATTGAGCGCGTACAACTCAGTTAGCCGTTGGAGGGTCAACCGCCGCGTCGATAGCGTGTGCTTCCCGAGACAATTCTCTTCCACCAGCGCTCGCGCATATTCAGGCCGGCCTGAATTTTTTGGACAGACGTGTAGCAGTCTGGAAAGCTCATCCAACATGATAGTTCGGCTGGTATGCGTCCCTTTGTCGCCAAAACGGAAACCGAGTTGGGTCCGCGCGGATGGTATTTTTCCATTTTCTTGTCCGTTAATAAGTATTGGATCTCGATACATAATTTTTAGCTTGTGTTTTCGCCGGCAAACTAGCCGGCTAAAATCTCGCTTCACATTAACACCTTATTGCTTGATGTCAATAGCAAGGGGTTGGTCGGGAGGGTCGGAGGTCAGGCGGACGCGGGGGAGCCGGTTGCCCTCTGTCCAGACCGTCGGCGGAGATGAGCGTACGGTTGCTTTCCGGCAGGGCCGGCACCGATCAAATAATACTGAAGCTCGTTCCAAACGTTCCAGCCCTTCGATACGGCCCCCTGGGCCTACTCAGGACCGACGGAATTTTCCAGCTCCGTTCAAGTCGTTCAACGGATTCAAGAAGATCGGCAACTTCCACGTTTCGAGAATTCTGGAAACGTCGAAATGACGGCTCTAAGCCCTGCCGTAATGCCAGGCTTTTTCTTTCCGAGCACGGCGCTACGCGGTCGTGCGCAGTTTCTCCGACCAAACTTCGATGATCTCGGAAGACGAAGCGACCACACCGTAGTGTTTTCTTACCAATGCGACTGCTTCTTGGTGCGCTTGCGGTCCGTAGGTGGTCGCGGCGCAGTCTTCCACAAGGGTGATGTAATAGTCGAGCATGAAGCCGACTGTGAGAGTGTGGAACACACACATTCCGGTCCCGACGCCGGTTGCGATTAAGCTCTTGATCCCCCGGGAACGCAAAATAAGATCCAGGTCGGTGCCGATGAAGGCGCTGTAACGGTGCTTGGTGACGACGAGATCCCCCGGCCGTGGCTCGAAACCAGCGTAAAATTCGGCTCCCCAACTTCCCTCCGCGCACGCCAGCAGATCCGGATTTTTAAATTCCGTCCAGACCTCCGATTCCGTCCAAGAATTGCTCACCGTTTTCACGAACCCTACCGGGCACTTTCGCTCCCGTGCCTTTTCAATCAGACGGAGCAAATTGGGTATCATTACTTGCACAAAGTCCATGCCCCTGCCGCGCCGGCCAGCCGCGCCATCGCGGTGGCAAAAATCATTCTGCATGTCGACGATCAAAAGCATTGCATGGCCAGGGTCGATTCGCTGTGCAAGAGATAAGCCCATGTCACGTCCTCCTGTCTACTGGTAGAGCTTCGCAACAAAGCCGCTATCGTCCAATTCCTTGACCAGTCTCCCGTCGATAAATGTTTTGGGGTCAGCATGGGCCGCACGCGGATTGTCTTTCGCCAAAAATTCGAGCACGCTCCGTACCCCTTGAAGTGACGGATATGGAGCATTTTCGAAGTAGCCTGAGGAATAGAGCGCGTGCGAGCGCTCGAGATATTTGATCTGCCCCGGGGCGGTTCTCATCTTTTTCTTGAGCACCTCAAGCGTTTCCGTACGATTCCGCTTGAAAAAAGCGATGCCCTCGACATACGCCTTCATAAACCGCAACGCCAGATCCCGGTGCGAGCGTAGGTACATGCGCGTCGAATCGAGCATGCTGTGCAGATAGTAAATATCCATATTCGCGAGATCCGCCAGCACCCGATAGCCCTGGTCCTCGGCAAAGAAAAACGTCGGCTCGGTCAGCACGGCGGCATCGATACCGCCCTTTTCCAAGCTCGCCATCATGGCCGGCGACGAACCCACCTGGATGATCTGGATATCCGAAGGAGTCATGCGCCACTGCCGCACCATCATTTGCAGCACCATATGCGATGATGCGCCAAAACGCGTCACGCCCACTTTTTTGCCTTTGAGATCCTCGGGACTTTTGAGCTCGCTTCGCGCCATGACTCGCTGGATGCCCTTGTTGACGACGGATCCAATCATGATAGCGTCCGCACCATTGAGCACAGCATTGACCACTGCCCCGCCACCACCAATGAGGAACTGGATATCGCCGGCAATCAACGAGCTGACTCCCGCCGCCGAGGCGCCGCCAATTAGAATAACCTCCGCTTCGAGACCGTACTTTTTGAACAGCCCTTTCTCCTCCGCAACCCAAACGCTGCCGTTGATGGGGCTCACCGAGCTCAATCCGACTCGTATCCGATCTGCGGCATTTGCCGTAGACGCCCCCAACAGCCACAAAATTGCAGCGATCAGGGGAAACCAGATTCCATCGTGCTTTCGAAAGACCTTCATGAAAGTCTACGTACTACAAACACAACCGAAGGCGCAAGCGACAATCGCCAGGCGAGGCGCAAACCGTACATAAGCGCGTCTGGTTTGCAGGGTCAGGCCTTTAACTCTTGCAAATTTTGACCCTTTCTCATTAACTCGAGCGCGCAAGCGGTGTCGGGCCTAGCTTCGTAGCACCTCGACGCTGAGCGTTCGAGAACCCAACCACGAGCGGGTCCTTGCTCTCGAATTTGAAAAAATCAATGGTGAAAAACTGGGAAACCCCGTTCGTCACGACCTGCTTGAGATGCTAGCGGGCTACGGGCTCGAAGCGGCTTAACAGGTCAGAACAATGGAATCGAACATGGTTGGATCTGTTACATTTCGTACGCCGAAAATCATCTGTATAGCCTACGAACGACGGTCGAAATATAACATCGAGCACTTCCCAGACAGATTCTGAGCGTCACGACTCCAGAAAACCTCTTGAAAAGAGGAAGTTTATTTTCTCGCGGATTTCACAACCATGCCTTGTGGTTCGGGAGTCAAAGTAAACTCAGGAAATGAAAAGGGAGAGACCTTAGTTAATGAGTCCTCCCGATGTGGGATCCCCAACAGTGAGGAAGAGCTTTCCGTCAGCCCGGCATCGCTACGGGCTAGTTTTTAATTTTTTGATTGCGGGTTCGAGAAAGATGACGCCGGGATTTCGGTCTGCTCAACCGAGGTTACGACGAGACCGTATGGGTTTTGCTGAGTTCTTTCCACGTAACGGAGAGTGACTCGATACTGGTAAGGTTTTCTCTCGGTTTCGGTCCTTCCGATGTACGTTATCCTCTCACCGGTGAATCTAACCACGAGCGGATCCTTGGCTTCGACCTTGAAAGAGTCAGCGGTGAAAAATTGCGATACCCTGTTCGTCACGACCTGCTTGAGCTGCTCTCGGGCTACGGGCTCGAACCGGCTCAGAAGTTCAGGGCTCATGGAACGGGTCGCCGAGAGATATCCCTTCTCTGCCGAGGCGGGAGTGAAATTGGCGAGATCGACCACGAAATTGCGCGCGAACTGGACCATGACGGATTCGGGCATCTCGCCGGCACTATAAATGCCGGCCGTAGCCGCGCCCGGAACAACTACGACCGGTTTCGGCCGCACTGCCATTCCCACAAGAAGACCGCTCAGAACGATAACCAGGACCGTCAACACTACAGAGAGCCAGCTCAGCACGAGTTTATCGTGCTGGCTCTCAGCAAGGATCTCCCAGAATTTTCTCTCTTTTGCCACAAGCACCCTTTCTGTTAGCCGCTTAATTTCTTCAAGCCCGGCGGCAGTAGTTTACCCAGCGGTATTCCCATCCGGTAAGCAAGGTGAAAGAGATAGCCCTCAGGTCTTCCACGTCTGGTGCCCCGGAGAAAGGCGAGAGCCTTGACGCTCTTTCCGCCAATCTACCCAACAATAACATCCGCGACTAACGCCACCGCCACGCCATCCGGGCTGGGAAGTCTGATTCGTCGCGCAATATTCCGGTTGCGCAAGTTGACAATTTAACCTTGGGCACAATATAAAAGCGCATGGTTTCTCGCTACGGATCAACCACCTCTGGGTTTGCCACCTATGCCAAGCAAGGGAACTAACCACGTAGCTCTTGCCGCTGCGTTTCTCGCCCTTGGACTTTTTACCTGGGTCTGGTGGAAAACGAATCTATGGTATCGGCAAGAGCTGTTGAGTGGACAACGTGCGCATATAGGCGCTGAATTGGCTCCCTATGGGAACGCCCTCTCAGGAGCCATCAACGGGAAGCTTGGCATTCTTAATGGCCTCAAGGCTTTTGTCGAGCCCCGTCTATCCGAACCCTCTTTCGCCGCAGAATTCGATAGATTCGCTGCCGGCCTTTACGCGGCAACCACCGGGATCAAGGTCATAACGGTAGCGCCAAGAGCCATTCCTCGTTACATCTACCCTCTTCCCGGCAACGAAAGCATCATTGGCCATGACCCAATGCATGATCCTCGCCCTGACGTGCGCGCCGACGTGGAGCGTGCCGTTCACTCGCGCGAAATTACACTGAGCGGGCCCAATGAGTTGCGCCCAGGCGGTTTGGGACTCGTTGCACGCCTCGCGGTTCAAAAGGGAAAATCCTTTTGGGGCGTTGTGACGATAGCTCTCGATTTGGAAAATCTTCTGCGAGAGTCTGGTCTGAGCCCAGGCCCGGCCGACTTAAAGCTAGCGTCACGGGATCGCTCTGGCCGCGTCTTTTTCGGCGACCGCGCCGTTTTTGACGGTGAACCCATCGTTTACCGGGTGGAGCTACTGGAGGGCTTCTGGGAGCTGGCGGCCATTCCGCGCAACGGATGGAACGCCTCCATCCGGGAGCCACTCGCGGTATTTAATGGGGCGGCGGTGCTTCTTATCGCGTCGCTGACCCTGCTCGTGTATCTCGGCGTCAATCGCGAGGCGCGGCTAATGGCGGAAGTTAAGAACCGCACGGCGGAAATTAGCCAGGCCAAGGAAGAGCTGGGAAAGGACAATGCCGAGCGCAAGCGAATCGAGGAGGAACTGAACAAAGCGCACATCGAATTGGAACAACGCGTTCGGCAGCGCACCGCCGACCTGGGTAAAGCCAACGAAGCCTTGGCGACCGAAATCGAAGAGCGGAAGAGAACAGAACAGGAAAGAAATCTCCTCTTATCTATAACCCAGGCGGTCAGCGAAGCGGCGGACTTTCATTCGGCCCTTGGAGTTGCATTGCGAAAAATATGCGAGGCCACAGGCTGGGCTATTGGCGAGGCGTGGGTGCCAAATCTTGACGGCACTGCTCTGGAGCTGAGCCCGGCGTGGTACGGGATCGGCGAATCTGTCGAGCGCTTTCGAAAAATGACGACGGCAAGCAGACCTCAATCTGGGGTCGGGTTGATCGTACGGGTGTGGCAATCGAAGCAACCCGAATGGATTCCGGATGTGAGCGTCACTCCCCTGTTCAATCGCGCCGAGGCTGCACGGCAGGCCGGTCTCAAGGCTGGCTTGGCGGTCCCCACTATAGCCGACGAACAAGTCCAGGCCGTTTTGGTATTTTTTATGTATGTATCGGGGGAGGAGGATAGAAGACTGGTTGAGGTTGTTTCGGCAGTGGCAGCCCAACTCGGCTCCTTGATCCAGCGCAAGCGCGCGGAACAGGCGCTAAGGGAAAGCGAACGGCGGTTCCAGGCTATTTTCCATCAGACATATCAATTTGGCGGCCTGCTAAACCCCGATGGCACTCTTCTCGAAGCCAACCAAACAGCCCTGGAGTTCATTGGGCGTAACTTGGCGGATGTGGT
>JAUYJC010000206.1 GCA_030688735.1 Deltaproteobacteria bacterium | reverse complement strand
CGGCACGCCGTCTCGCTGCCCAACCACGCGTCGAACTCCTGAAAGGTCCGAGGGTAATCAACCCCGGCGACGGGATGCCTTGGGCTTTCCATCCCTCAACGCTATCATTGGTGCCGACGTGTGTGAAGGGGATACCCATTTTGAGCAATATTGGCGGTTTGCTGTTGTGCCGCTGCAATTGCCCGCTGCCGCTCGTTGCTCAATCGGAACCGCAAGCTCAGCCACAAAGTAGCGATCAAAAGAGCGCAGAGCGCGGCAACGCTAATCTGTATTCGGTGCTTCTGCTGCAGCGCCCGCAGTGGACTAGCGGCGGTTTTAGTCACGTTATTCTATTGGCAGGTTTAAAATGACGCGCGCCTTTTGAATTTAGCCGTTCCCGGGTTAACGGAAAGTTGACGGCAATCGTCGTCCGGTTCCTACCGCGAGTTGCCGCTGACTTTTTCTTTATGAACGAATCGATCGCTGGATTACGCCAGCCGTGTCGTCAGCGGCAAAATCACTTGGAAGCAAGTACCCTGTCCCGGAACGCTCTCGACTTCCACCTTGCCGCCATGGGCTTCTACCAGCGATTTCACGATGAATAACCCTAAGCCGCTGCCTAACTTGTCCGTATCGCCAGCATGCCGCCAATATTTTTCGAACAACAGCGGAATCTCTTCCGGCGGTACTCCGCGTCCGGTATCGCTCACGGACAACACGACTGCGCCATCGCGCAGCGCAGAGGTCAGGGACACACGCCCGCCTCTGGGCGTAAATCTCAAGGCGTTGTAGACCAGGTTGGCGACGACTCGCTCCAACGCCGTGCCGTCGCCTTCGATGGGCGGGAGTTCCTGTGACACTTGCGTTTCCAAGCTAAGCCCTCGGTTTGAAGCCTCGGCTGCGTACTTTTCGTTCACTCGATTGAGAAGCTCGTTGACCCGCAGACGTGTTCTCACGATAGGGAATCGTCCACCTTCAATGGCCAGCGCCATCGCGTAGTTCGCCGTTAGCTCGGCGATCGTGAAAATATTGGCGCGCAATTGACGCAAGAGGTTTTCTGCTTGTTTCATGCCGGCCGGCGTGATCTCTTCGGCGAGCAGATCCGCATAGCCAAGGATTAAATGGAGCGGGTTTGCGATGTCGTGGGTGAGCATGGCGAGGAAGTCGCGTCTTTGTTGTTCCAGGGCCTGGTTCATTTTGTGCCTGTGCAGCGCCACCGTGATGGCGGCCCGCAATTCATGTTCGCGCAGTGGTTTTACGAGATAACCCAGCGGTTCGGTAACTTTGGCGCGCTCAATGGTGCGTTCGTCGGCATGTGCCGTCAGATAAATAATCGGCATTTTAAATCGGGAACGCATCGCTTCAGCGGTCTCGATGCCGTCCTTATCGCCCTGAATTCGAATATCCATTAGGACGATGTCCGGCTGATAGTCAGCGGCTTTTGCGAGCGCCGCATCCCCAGTGGAGACCGGCCCGATCACCTCGTAACCCATCCGCCGGACATGGTTTTCCAGCTCCATGGCGATGATGCTTTCGTCTTCGACGATCAAGATTTTTTCCATGATATGACAGTGCTGCTGCGCTGGCTGAGCGACATAAACGACTCTTTCGCTCGCCCCCAGATCCATCTCCGATCCCGGCTATGATAACGATTAATTACCATTTGTCCAACCAGCCAGCGGCGCTTCCTTTGGGTCTTGGAGCGCTGGATGGCATCCGCAAAGGCGCGGCCGAGGATCGGCGAGAAAAGATCGGTGGATGGGTGTCCTGTTTTGTCATTGAACAGGTTTTATCTGTCGTCGTCGTCACCATTAACGACCGCGGCAAACCGCAACTGAATGTCGCAATATCTTGCCCAAAGAAGTAAGTCGAAGGGTCGGCGCGGTCTCACCCCGACCGATTGGCGCCTTGGGGTTTGGGTAGGTGGTCTTCTCGTACTGGCTCGGAAAGGTGCTCCCCTTTCGCCTTCAGATTGCCCAGCGCCTCAATCGCCGTTGATTGATCGTTGTGGCCATCGTGATGTTGTCTTCTCCCGCATATCTCAATATATAATCGACGAGGTCGTCGGTCTGGCGTGAAATGTACTGCCGGTATTCCTTGAGCGGGTTCTCAGGCAGCGTTTTCCCAAGGCTCCCCAGCGCGGATTGATGTCCTGACCGAGATTTTTGAGAGGGGCAAAATTCATGAAGCGAGGACTGTTTTTTTTCGGGCTGATCCTGTGGACGGTGTTTTCGAGCGCGGGCTTAACCGCCGCTGAAACCCAGAAACTTAAAATCATCTACTCTTCGTTCACTGGCGCCTACACGCCGCTCTGGATCGCCGTCGATGATCAGCTGGGAAGGAAGCATGGATTGGAGCTGGAAGCCGTCTATGCCGGCAGGGCCCGCCCACACCAGCTGCTGCTGAGCGGCGATGCACAATACGTCGTGTCGACGGGCACGGGAGTCGTGTCCTCCTACGCGGCTGGCCAGAAGGATATGGTGATCATCGCGTCGTTTCTCAACGTCACCGGTGCTTCGCTGTTCACCAAGCCGCAAATCAGCAAGCCGGCCGAGTTGCGCGGCAAAGTGGTCGGTTCCGGTCGTCCCGGCTCCATCACCGACGTCATGCTGCATTATGTGCTGAAAAAAAAGCTTAACCTCGACCCCGCGCGCGACGTCAAGGTCGTGCCCCTGGGAGACGGGCCGGCCATCCTGCCGGCGCTGGAAAAGGGAGTCGTCGACGGGGCGGTGCTGACGACGCCGACGCGGCTGATGGCCAGAGCCGTGGGTTTTCGCGAGATGCTCGACTTCGACGAGCTGGGCATTCCCTATCCTTACGTCGGGGTGTCGACGCTCAAGGCGAATGTTAAGAAAAGGCCGGACGTCACCGTGAGCTTCCTCAAAACCCTCACCGAGGCAATCCAGATATTCAAGACCAACCGGGAGAAAAGCATGGCGGTGATGAAAAAATATCTGCGCGGCGCGAGCGACGAGATTCTCGCGGAAACTTACAACTATTTCAGCGCCAAGATTCAGAAGACGCCGTATCCCTCTGCCGACGCAATTCGCACGGCGCTCGACATGATGTCCGACCAATTCCCGCAGGCGAAAAGCGTCGATCCGAACGAGGTCATCGACATGTCGTTCCTTAAGTAATTCGAAGGCGAGGGTTTACGTTAGAAGCTGATGCGGGTGACTCACCGCCGCCGCTGAGTTTCCAAGTACATCATCCATTCCAAGAAAGAGTCCGCTCAGCGCTTGTCCCCGTACAGCTGGTCGATGACGCCCTTCTGCTCGAGCTCCCGGATAAAGCGCGGTTCGATGAATCCCTGAGGATCGGCGGTTTTGGCGCGCGGGTCGCGCGCGGCGGCGAGGTCGAATATCGCCTGGACGGCGGCGGGCATGACGTAGGGGGCGCGGGGAAACTGCTTGATGACGAAAGACTCGTAGGCGTCCTCGAGCGCTTCGCGATCCTGGACGCGCAGATACTTTTGCATCACGGCCAGCGACGCTTCCTTATGGGTCTTGGCATGGTGGATCGCTTCCACGACGACACGGGCGACACGGCGGACTATGTCCTCATGGGTCTGAATGTAGGAGCGCCGGGTCACTAGCCCGCCTTGCAGGAACGGAATCCCCAGCTCCAAGCCGTCGGCGACGATGCGAAAGCCCAAGCGACGGGCCTGCACGGACTGCGGCGAATCGAGCACCGTGGCGTCAAGTCTTTTTGCTTCCATGGCGGCGAGGCGAGTGGCTGGCCCGCCGCCGCCGGCCTGAACGATCTGGACGTCTTTCGTCTCGTTGATGCCGAGCTTGCGAAGAATCAAGCGCAGAGCCCAGTCCGCCGCCGCGCCGAAGCGGCCGATGCCAATGACTTTGCCGCGCAAGTCCTCGGGACGGCGGATCTCCGGGCGAGCGACCAATTGGTAAGCGTTCAAATTGCACCAGCCGGCGAGCATGACGAGGTCGAGACCATTCAAGTAAGGCCCGACGGCCAAGCCGCCGGACATCGTGGCGATGGGCGCCTGCCCCGCCGTGAGCGCTTGCACGGAAGGAGTCGAGTCGACGTAAACCAGATCGGCGGCCAGGCCGTGGCGCTCGAAAAGGCCCGCCTCGCGCGCGAACCAGGTTACGGAGTTCGTCATCGTGAACTGGCTGTAGATGATTTTTAGCCGCTCCTGTGCGATGGCCCCAACCGGCGCCAAGACAGAGGCGGCGATGAGCACGAAGGCGACGACCACTATGACCTGCGCGCGCCGTTGGCGAGTATTGATCGCGAGAGCAGTGATTAGCTTTGTTTCCATTCGAGCGCTCCTTTAATGGCTACAACTGGGCTCAAGCTAGTCGAGTTCAGGCGCCGAGGTCAAGAAGAAAAAGGGTCAGGCGTTCGTGTGAAGCCAGGCTTGGGGCTTGCACCGCTGAGGCGCGGAGGGCGCAGAGTTAAGAGTTCTTGATTAAGAAATTCTCCGAACTCCGTGAACTCCGTGAACTCCGTACTGCACTGCTATCCAAAAACTAAAACTAACATGTTTGTCATAGGGTCCAAAGATCAAGCGGCGATTTTCAGTGTTTGGAGTGTGGCCAGCATCTCGCGTTGAAGCTTTTGGTAATGGTCGTCGAGCGGATGAAGGGTCTTGGGCG
>JAUYJC010000190.1 GCA_030688735.1 Deltaproteobacteria bacterium | reverse complement strand
GGACTGCTGAGCGGTCAGCCACAGGGCAGCAGGCAGACCGGCTTTGCGGCTTGTGGCCGAAAGGGGCAGTGGTGCTGCGCGTTGCTGGAGCAGCGAAGCGACTTTTTCTGCGCTGCCGAGATAGATTTGGCTTGTGATGCGAGGTTTGCCGTCCACCCGCCCACTCTCGACGACGTAGTAATAGAGTTTGTTGGCTTTTTTCTTAGCAATGAGAGATGCCATATGGGGTAATACATAGACTACTTTCATATCAGGTGTCAAGCACAATCTTGCATGACACCAGAGGTATTAATCGGGTTGTCGGGGTTAAATCTGCTGGGATTGGCCAACGATATAATAGGGTAATACAGAAAAATCAGGAAGGCTCTACCTCTATGCCCTTAAAATCAAAAGACTTCTGACGAATGGGGGTAAAATATGGTGCGCTGCCGCAGTAAACTCCCGCTAGATGGCAAACGGTTGGAACTGCTCAAGGAAGCCTTCCCCAAGGTTACCCGGGTGGCCTTCCTCTGGGGATCGGGAGGCCCGAGGGGAAACCTGCCCCTCACAGAAATGGAGGCTGTGGCCAAGGCGTTGGGACTCAAACTTATATCGCTTGAGGTACGAAACCTTGACGATTTTGAGAAGGCATTCGCGCGAGCGAAAAAGGAACGCGCTCAGGCGCTCATTACGAGCACCGGTGGACTTATCGGTTCTCAGCAACGCCAAGTGTTGGACTTCGCGGCAAAGAACCGGTTGCCGGCGATGTCCCCAAACAGCGAGTTTGTTGAGGCCGGCGGCTTGATGAGCTACGCGCCAAACTATGCGGACTTATACCGGCGCGCCGCTGAGTTTGTCGACAAGATATTGAAAGGCACCAAGCCCGCCGAGATTCCAGTCGAGCAGCCGATGAAGTTTGAGTTCGTGATCAGTCTGATAGCTGCGAAGCAAATCGGCGTGACGATTCCTCCGAACGTGCTGGTAAGAGCGGATAAAGTGATTCGGTGAGGCGAGAAATGATGGAACTGGGATCCTTCGCATTCCCTCAGGTTTTGGGTTGGTCGAAGTCCGGTCGCTTTGCTGTCTTGACGAGACAGCGCCAAACTCCTAAGGTTCCTTTAATCTCAGGCCAGCCGGCCGGGGTGATATCTATATAAATAGGAGTGAGAGTTCGAATGAAAATGAAACGGGAATCGTATGTCTTATTAGTGCTGGTTACTCTACTGTGTGTCAAAAATTCCGTTGCCTATTCCGCGGAAAAGCTCATCGCCGACTATGGCGGCCACGCGGGTTTCCAAAGCGCCGTGTGGGTAGCGAAGGATCTAAAGATCTTCGAAAAGCACGGACTCGACGTCGAGGTGATCATGATCACCGGCAGCGCGCGATCGGTCGCGGCTTTGTTCGGCGGCAGCACACATTTCGCCACCGGTTCGGCGACGGGTCCGCTGGCCGCGGCCGTGCGGGGGACGGACATCAAGATCATTGCGGCGTCGTATAATAAGTTTCCTTACGCCTTTGTCGTCAAGCCGGACATTCGCACGCCCAAAGATTTGCGGGGCAAAAAAATCAATATCCTCAACTTCGGCGGCTCCAACGATCTCGCGCTGCAACTGGCGCTGAAAGAGTGGGGCATGAAACTCACGGACGTCCAGACGATTATCGGCGGCGACTCGCCGACGCGGCTGGGCGCGCTCATGGCGGGCCGGATGGATGCCACGGTCCTATCCCCGCCTCATTTGACCATCGCCGTAAAGGCGGGCTATCGCATCCTGGCGGACATGGGCGACATGAGCGCGAATTTCCCGCAATCGACCTTGAACGTGAAAGGCAGCTCCCTGCGGGATCATCGCGACCGCGTCAAACGTTTCGTGCGCGCCTACGCCGAGGCGATTCAAAGGATCAAGACCGATCGCGAGTCGACCATGAAAATTTTCGCTAAACGGATGCGCGTCGAAGATGCGGAGACCCTGAAATCGACCTATGATTACTTCGCGCCGCGCTTTTCCTTCCCGCCGCGGGTGAACCTGGAGGGCGTGCGCGAGACCCTCAAGTTCTACGCCGAGCAAAACGCGGATTTTAAAAACCGCACGCCGGAGGAGTTCGTGGACCACTCGTTGTTAGATGAGCTGGAGAAGGAAGGGTTTTTTAAAAAGCTGGGGTCGTAGTTCGTGCTCGTGACTCGTGTTCGTGAGGCAACACAAGATTCGGGCACGAGCACGCACCGCGAGCGCGAGGACGATCGCGTCAGCGACGTAGGATGGGTGGAGCCCAGCGATACCCATCGATGTTGAGGATTCGTCGGATGGAATCCATTCATCATTTGTGACCAACTATCGGCGTAATTTTGTTCCTGGTGGGAGTTTCTTTTTTACGGTCAATTTGGCGGAACGACGTTCGCGAGTTCTTACCGAGCGCGTCGATTTGCTTCGAAGCGCGTTTCGCTATACCCGAGCGCGTCACCCGTTCACCATCGACGCCATCGTCGTGCTTCCGGATCACCTACATGCGATCTGGACGCTGCCGCCGGGCGACGTGGACTTCCCGACCCGGTGGCGATTAATCAAGACGGAATTCTCGCGAGCATTGGAGCCAGAGGAACGAAGGTCGCAAAGTCGCAAGGCCAAAGGCGAACGCGGCATTTGGCAGCGGCGGTATTGGGAGCACACACTACGTAACGAGAACGATTTTGAACGGCATTGCGATTACATCCATTTCAATCCGGTCAAGCATGGTTACGTCTCCGCTACGAGAAAATGGCCTTACTCGTCGTTTAAACGATTTGTGAAAAGTGGGGGCTACCCGAGTGATTGGGCGGAAGGCGGACAGATGGAAGGCGACGAGTTTGGAGAAAGATGATGGGTATCGGCGCGGGGCGCCTCCACCCATCCTACAAAATCTACCAACCGAGACGCGGGACCCATTTGGATTCAGCGTATCTTCAACTCCGCCTGGGCCCGCTTCGCGAAACTCCAATCGACGATGTCGGCGAGCGTCTTGTCGTCCTTGGATTTGCGCGTGTCGCGCACTAACTGAATGACGTTTTTCATGGTTTCGTCGGGCGCGACGCCGTCGCGGCTGTAAAGGCCGACCATGTCGCGGTAGATGCTTTCGCGAACGTCCGCCTCTTTGATGCCCCACTTGGCTTCCAAAAAAGACAATATGTCGGCTTTGCGGTTGCGGATGTAATCGCTGGCCTTCAGCACCGCTTTGATCATTTTAACGATCTCGTCCGGTCGTTCTTTGATCTTTTGGGTGTGGGTGGTGAGTCCGCCGAGCGGGATATTCATGATGTCATTGAACGACATGAGCTGATTGAAGCCGCGCTTGGTCGCGAAATTGTTGAACGGCGGAACCAGCATCGCGGCTTGGATCGACCCGCCTTCCAGCGCGGTGTAGCGGCTTGCGCTGCCGCCGATCTGAAGAAAGGTCACGTCCTTTTCGGGATTCATGCCGTATTTGCGCAGGATCGTGACCGCTTCGCTGTGGGGCGTGCCGCCGAAGCTGCTGATGCCGAAGGTCTTGCCCTTGAGGTCTTCCACCCGTTTCACGCTCGGAGCGGTGACGAGGTAGTGGTCCGAGCCGTCCATGGCGGACATGACGATGCGCACCGGTAAACCGGAGAGCGCGGCGCCGACGAAGTTCGAAAACGTGCCGCCGTAGTCGACATTGCGCGCGACGACGCCGTTGACTACCACTTGATTCTGCATAACGACGATGATGACGTTGAGCCCTTCGCTCTTGAAGAAGCCCTTTTCCTCGGCGATGACGAAGGGAAATGCGGTGGTGCCGTTGCGGGTGGTGACGCCGAGAGTGATCCGATCTTGGGCGTAAGAAGATTGGACGAATAAGACCCATAGGACCAATAACAAGAAATATCGCCGGGGCGTCTCGCTTTGGATCAAAGTCACTGGAAGCCCTCCTTCGCGTTTAGTGGCTCTTGAGTTTGTTCGCGTCGATGCGTGTGTCCCAAAGAATCGGGTCGCCGCCTAAAGTGGGGCTAAACATATCAACTTGGAGTTGGGTCGCGCAACCGGGACAAAAGTACTCGTGGTATTCACCGATATAAGGCTCGCCGGTTGGCAGCGGCGGCATGATTTCGCTTAAATGCCTGGCGCGGTGCAGCGCGTAAAGTTTGTAGTTTTCTTTGGCGTCGCACAGCAAATGGCCGCAGCGCGTGCAGCGAATCACCCGCTGTTTGCCGCTGGCGCTGATTTCCATCGCCGCATGGAAACGCAGCACGGTCTGCCAACCGTCGCTCGCCGCCTCTGACACGCCGCTGGTTTTTCCCGATACCGGCGCCGATTCTCGCCTGCGCGCTTGGCGGATTTCGTTTCGGCTTGCGTTCGTCGCCGAGTCATCCACCGCACGGCCGTCGCGCGAGATGACGACGCCGTAGATACGCTCCGCGATTTCCCGGCTGACCCAGCCCCGCCCGAAGTCTTTCAAAACGAGTTGCGGATCGCGATCGATGGGATCGCCGAAACCACCGCCGCCGGCGACGTAGTCGACCAGCAAGCTTCCTTCCGGCAGCGGGACGCGCTCCGGTACCCCCGCCGGGAGAAACGATTTGCCCCATTCGCCTGCGCTCATGGCCGCGGCAGTGGGGTGCCCTCCCGCTTTGACTCGATCGAGCATTTCTAAACCCGCTTCGATCATCACCCGGGTGGCGCCGATGCCGGTCGGATAACCGCCGCAGAGTCCGAACCCGCCCTGGGCAACGCCGCCGTAGGGTTTATAGTCGACGCTGCAATCTTTCGAGCCGTAAATAAGATAGACGCGGTGACTGCCGAGACCGCCGCGATATTGGCCGAAGCCGCTGCCGTCGGGATTGTGCGAGCGGGTGAAGTAAAGAAACGGGTACTGCATCTCGATGCGTTCGATGTCGGTGATGCCGGCGGAGGGAATGTTCATGTGGCCGCCGGTGTTGACGCCGTCGCGGTGCGGCGCGGCGCCCATGCCGGCGCCGTGGATGTCATATAGCCCCTGGGCCACGGGAATGCCTTCGCGCGCGTGGCCGCCGTAGAAGTAGCCGGGGCCGCCGACGAATTCCAAATTGCCCGTCGTCGAGGCGTTGACATCGTCATAACGCCCGGAAGCGTAGATCATTTTAGCGACCGCTTCGCAGACCGTCGATACCAAAACGTTGCCGATGCGCGGCCCGGCGCCGCAGGCCGCCGGATATTTGCAGTTGAGGATCGATCCTTCAGGCACGTTGATCTTCACCGGGCGCATCTTGCCGTCGCTCCAGGGCACATCCCAAAAAAGCGTATTGGTCAGGGCGAGCGCGAGGTGCGCCACCGTGCTCGGCAGCGTGGAGTTATGGTCCGTGTCGGTCTGCGGGCTGGTGCCGGTGAAGTCGAAGAAAAGCTCGTCGTTCTTTTTCGTCATCGTACAGTAGAGCTGCTGGGCGACGGACTTGCGCGTCTTGCGATCCAGGGTGGTCACATACTGGCGCGTTACCCAGGTGCCGTCGGGCATGGACTTCAACTTGGCCCGCGTCTTGGCCTCCGAGTCTTCGATCATTTTCTCGCCAGCCAGTTGTACGAATTCGAGGCCGAACTTCTCCACCAGTCCGAGGTAGCGCTTGGCGCAGATATTATTGCCGGCGATCATCGCCTTGACGTCGAGGCCGACGTACTGTGGGTCCCGGCACATGCCTGTGAGCGTCTGAAAGACGTCCTCGCGGAAATCGCCTTTCTCGACGATCTTCAATCCCGGAACGCATATCCCTTCGTGAAAAATCTCGTAGGCGCCGCCGCGCAGCAGTCCACCGGTGTCCGCCGTGTGCGTGCTGGTGGCGGTCCAGGCGATCAAATCACCTTTGTGGAAGATCGGCTTGACGATCATCATATCGTAGGTGTGCGAGCCGGCGACGTAGGGGTCGTTGAAGAAAAACTGGTCGCCGTCGAAAAGGCCGGGCGATTTTCCGAATCGCTGCATCAGACTCGCGATGGCATCGGAGGTCGCGGCGGCGAAGCGCAGATGGCCGGAGCAGGCGAGCACCATGATGCCCTTCTCGTCATAGAACGAACTCATGCACTCGCCGCCCTGGGAGACGATGGGGGAGGCGGTGACGCGCTGCAGCGTCATGCGTCCCTCTTCACCGATAGCCCAGAGGCGGTGCAGAAACATCTCATAGCGGATCGGGTCGATGGCGGTGTTTTTCTTCATCTCACTTTCTATCCTTTCTCATTGCCGCTCCATGAATCGGTTACAGTCCCGCCCTTTCGATTTCCTCCAATAAGGAGATATCGACGAATTCGCCCGGCTTCGCTTGCCGCGCCTTCGCGTCTTTCTCGCCCAGAAAGTCCAGCATCGCTTGTATGCCGGACAGCGTCGGGTAGGGAATTTCATGAAATAAAGGCAGCCCCGCGTTGTAGGTGTATTCCAAAACCTCTTGATCGTTGGTTCTAAAATATTTAGCGAGCACTTTGAGCGTGAACGGCTTATCGGTCTTGATGCGCCGGATTCCCAATCCGTACGCCCTGAGCACTTTCAGCGCCAGCTCCCGGCTTGACGCAATTTGCCGCCGGGTCGTTGCTAGCGTCGTGTGCTGAAAGGAAATGCCGAGCTTTGGCAGATAAGCCAGTTCTCTAAAGCCGGCTTTAACGGCCATCATGTTCGTCGGCGGGGAAACCGTGCCGCCCTGGATCACGCCGGACTGCATCGCGCTCAAGATCTCGGGGACGCCGCGAATTTGCAAAATGCTCACGTCCCCCTCGGCTTTGAGTCCCCAGTGCTTCAGCGCCAGGCGAAGCGCCAGGTCAGTCGCCGAACCGAAGGTCGTGATGCCCAATTTTTTGCCGCGGAGATCCTGGGGCTTCTCAACGGCCGGGATCACCATGACCGAGAACAGTGGCTGATTGATAAGGCCGGCAACGATCACCGCGTCGCCGCCGCCAAGCTTCGCGGCAACGAGCGGCTGGCTGTAGACTTGCGCGAAGGCGACGTCGCCGCCGAGCAGCGCTGCTGCGGTTTGCGGCCCGCCGCGAATGAAGATCAGCTCCGGAGTCAACCCCTGGCGCGAGAAATAGCCTCCTTCGAGGGCCATCCATCCCGGCAGGTGCGCCACGCTGGCGGCGCCGATGGCGATCCGCACGGGCTGGGCGAGGGTAGGAAGCGCGCCGAGGAAAGTCGTGGCCAGGACGATGACTAAACAAAATAAGAGACGCCTGCGCGCAGTTCCGAGAATCTTGGTTTTCAACCCGAAACCCGGAACTCGAAACCCGGAACTCATCAGGGCACCTCCATCACCAAATTCATGTACGAATCGACGGTAACCTTATGATCCGGCGGCACGAGCGTCGTGGTGAAGGGCAACTCGATGATCGCCGGTCCTTTCACCGTCGCGCCGACGCCTAGCCTTCCGTAATCATAGACCGGCGTATCGATGAACTTGCGCTGCGGACGCGCGAAGAACACCCGGCGCTTGCCTTTAAGCGCGGCGCGCGGGTTGCCGCCGGTCTTCCGTTTGGCGCTCAGCCGGGGCTTGGCGACCTTGCCCACGGCGTCGACGCGAATCTCGCTGATCTCGATGCCCGCCTTGGTGTAACCGGCCCCGGCGCCGTAGAGTTCTACGTACTTCTTTTCGAAAGCGGTCTGGATTTCGGCCATGCGCTTGGGATTGAAGCGCTGCCAGCTTGCGGGCAATTCGACCCCGGCGCTCTGGCGGCGGTAGCGCATGGTGTAGTAGCGGCGGAACTTGACTTGATTGGGCTTGAAGCTTTCGCCGGTCATAGCCGCGCTCAGCTCCTCCTCCACAGTATCGAGACGCTGATTGATCGTCGCCGGGTCGGCGGGCAAAACGTACTGACAGCTCAGCACGCGGGTGCGGATCACGTCCGCCGCCGCCGCGCCAAAGGCGGAGAAAACCGGAGAGGTGGCGAAGATATAAATTTTCTTGATCCCCAACTCCGCCGCGAATCCCGACGCATGAACGGGGCCGGCGCCGCCGAAAGCGTAGATGACAAACTCTTCCGGCAGGTAGCCGGTGCGCACGACCTGGCGGCGGATGAGGTCGGACATCTTGGCGTTGACGATGTCATAGATGCCCGCCGCGGCTTCGTGGACTTTGAGCTTCAATGGCCGGGCGATCTTTTCCTCGATGACGCGCAGAGCCTTTTCTTTATTTAGCGATTTTCTGCCGCCGAGAAAATAGTCGGGATCGATGATGCCAAGGGCGACGTCGGCGTCGGTAACCGTGACCTGTTCGCCGCCGGCGTCGTAGCAAACCGGCCCGGGGCTCGCCCCCGCGCTGCGTGGTCCGACGAGCAATCTGCCGGTCTCCGCTTCGACCTGCGCGATGGTGCCGCCGCCCGCGCCGATGGACTCGATGTCGATGATCGGCTGGAGCATGCGGAAGCGCTCGACGATGGGCTCTTGCGCGTAGCGCCAGTAACCGTCGGTGATCAGCCCCACGTCGAAGCTCGTGCCGCCCATGTCGGTGGTGATGACGTTCTCGTGCTTGAGCACACCGGCGACGTAAGCGGATGCGATCATACCGCCCGCCGGGCCGGATTGCAGATTGGCAATGGCGCTCACGTGCTCGCGGTGGGCGACGCCGCCGTTCCCCTGCATGATCAAAAGCGGTCCCTTGAGGCCGCCGCTTTTGAGCTTCGTTTCCAATCCTTTCAGGTAACGCTCGACGGTGGGGCCGAGGTAGCTGTTGAGGATCGCCGTGTTGGCGCGGGCGTATTCGCCGGCGACCTGCGACAGCGAGCTGCCGAAGGACCAGTAGACTTTTCTGCGCGGGTCGGCTTCCGCGCTGAGAGCGCGAATCTCTTCTTCGTGCCTTGGATTGGCCCAGGCATGTATCAGGCTCACGGCGATCGCTTCGACTTTGTCGTCTTCGATGAGTCTGCGGATCGCTTCCATCACGTCGGCACGGTCGAGCGGCACAATCTCGTTGCCCTGGTAGTCCATGCGCTCGCGCACGCCGACGACGCGCTCGCGCGGCACGAACGGATCGGGTTTGGTGATCCACGTGACGTGTTTGATCTCATCGCCGGAAAGACCATCGACGCGGCCGATGGCGCGCATGACCTCGGTGGTGTCTTCGAAACCCCTGGTGGTGATCAGGCCGACTTTGCAGCCGTTACGCGTGATCAGCGCGTTGGTCGACACGGTGCTGCCGTGTTTAAAGAGCGTGGTTCGTCCGAGCAACTCGGACATTTCAACGCCAACAGCGCCGGCGGCTTCTTTGACAGCGTCCATCACGCCGCGGGAAAAATCGTCCGGCGTGGTCGACGCCTTCGCCGTCCACACCTCGCCCGTATCGCCCAGCACGACCACGTCTGTGAAGGTTCCGCCGGTATCGATGCCGATGATGTATTGCGCTTTCGATGCCATGCTGTCTTTCCCCCTTTTGTCTCTCATGCGGTGATGAATGGTCCTAACTACGGCTGTTGGTAGAAGTCATGCAGCGGCTCTTTGGAGTTTGGAAATGCATCGCAATAGCCATCGACTTGCAGAAGCGTTGCGCATCCGGGACAGTAGTATTCCAAGTATCCGCCTAGATACGGCTCTCCTGATGGCACAAGACGTTGCGCCAGATCATAAAGGTCCCGTTCCCGGCGCAGGGCGTAGCACTTGTAATTGTCGTACTTCCGGCAAAAGAGGTGTCCGCAACGGAGACAGCGGATCGCCTCGGTTTTGCCGTTCCTCGCGATTGCGAGATACTCGTGGAACTTGACAATTTGTTCCCAATTCGTCGATTTCCTGACGGCATCGGATAAACTAGAGGTTGTCCCGGAAAAAGGTTTGCCTTCCCGTATCCGCTCTTCGCGAATCTCCTGTCGTCGCTGCAGGGTGGCAATGTTGTCTGGAACCAGGGAACTTGGGATTAAGATGACGCCATGAATTTTCTCCGCGATGCGCTGGGAAACAATGCCTCGCCTGACGTCTTTAGCGACCATGTCGGGTTCGCGCTCGATCGGATCTCCATAGCCGCCGCCACCGCCAACGAAGTCTGCCACAATCGTGAATTCGGGAAGGTTCACTCTGCCTTTAATTTCAGCCGGATGGGCGATGGTTCCCCAGTCGCCACTCTCGATTTGATCCGGCTGCATGGGATATTGCCCAGTCTTCAAGCGCTGCAAAAGTGCCGGGCCAGCAGTATGATAAACCGCGCGAACTCCGCCGATTCCCGCAGGATTGCCACCAAAAAGACCGACGCCCTCTGGCAGGCGACTGTAAGGACTGTAGCTGACGCTGCAGTCTTGTGAGCCGTAGATCATGTAAATGCGAAAGCTTCCGGTGCCGCCGTTGAACTTGCCGGAGCCCCCGCCATCCGGGTGAAAATTGCGGGTGAAGTACAAGAACGGGTACTGCATCTCGATGCGCTCCACATCGCTGATTCCACCCGAGGGGATGTTCATATTGCCGCCGCAATGCACCCCGTCGCGTGTCGGCGTGGCGCCGAGGCCGGACCCATGTCCGTCGTAAAGACCCTGGGCGACAGGGATGCCGTCGCGATTATGCCCGCCGTAGAAATACCCGGGGCCTCCCGTGTACCAAATACCTTGCCACGGGGCGTTGATATCCTGGTAGCCCGCGCCGTAAAGCATCCGCGCGATACAATCGCTTACGGCGATTTTCGCCTGGACACCCACCCCCGGAGCCCCTCCACAAGCGGCCGGAAAAGTGCAATTCAAGATGCTTCCTTCGGGCACATGAACTTTAACCGGCCGGAGCCGGCCATCGCTCCAGGGTACATCCCAGAAAAGAAAATCGGTCATAACGACGGCTATCTGGGCGATGGTTCCTGCCAAGGTTGAATTGGTGCTATCAGTCATTTCGGCGCTGGTTCCCGTGAAGTCCAGCAGCAGGTCGTCGCCTTCTTTGCTCATGGCGCAGGCGATTAAATACTCTTTGACCTTTCCCTCGCGTCTGTCCCACGCGGTCCCGAAAACCCGCGAAAACCATTTCCCGTTCGGAAGTTTGCGCAGCCGCGCCCGCGCCAGTCGCTCGGAGTCCGCGATCATTTTCGCTCCGGCCTGCCCGACGAAATCGAGGCCGAGTTTTTCGGCGAGTTCGACGTAACGCTTGGCGCAGACGTTGTTGGAAGCGACCTGTGATTTAAGATCGAGGCCCACATAGTCCGGATCGCGACATTGCTGGGTAAGGCACCGAAACACGTCTTCGCGAAACTCGCCTTTCTCAACCAGTTTCATCCCCTGAATACGGATGCCTTCGTGATAAATTTCGCTGGCGAGACCGCGCAAAACCCCGCCGGTGTCCGCAGTGTGAATGCTCGATGAGACCCACGCCACCAGATTGTTTCGATAGAAAACCGGTTTGATGATCATCATGTCAAAGGTATGAGCGCCGGCGACATAGGGATCGTTGAAAAAGAACTGATCGCCATCGAAGAAACCCGGACTTCGCGAATACCACTCAATGAGTTTTTTAATAGCATCGGAGGTGGCCGCGGCAAATCTCAGGTGACCGGAGCACGCGAGGATCATCGTGCCTTCCGCGGTATAGAACGACGCCATGCATTCGCCGCCCTGCGAGACGATAGGTGAGGCGGTCACCCTTTGGATGGATGCCCTTCCTTCCTCACCGATCGCCCAGAGACGATGAAGGAACGTTTCATATTTAACCGGATCGAGGCGGAGATCTCTGACACGTGGCATGATTTATTTCCCTGACCCTTGATCTACCAGGCCACGCGAAAAATAGCCGCCCTTACTTCGTCGCCGATGATGAAGTTTTTGTTTCCTGCCATGAGATTCCTTCCCGAGAAATCCTCTTCAGGCAGGAATATGAGAGGGAGTGTCGGATGTCAAGGACGAGACGACGTAGTAACTATCTACCGCAGCCGCGGCATGATCTCTTGCTTGAAGAGATCGAGCGAGTTGATGACTTTGTCGTGGTGCAGATTGCCGATGTGGAACAAGCCCATGAAGTGGTCGGCGCCGACCTGCTTCATCTGCTCTTGGATCTGCTTGGCAACGCTGTCGGGGGTGCCGGCGATCAGATAGCCGGTCTTCAGCAGCCCGTCATAGTCCAGCTTGGAAAAGTCGACGCGCTCGCGGTTTCCCGAGCGGAAGTAGTTAAACGAGCGCTCGCTGGTGAGCGCGGCCACCAGTTTTTGCTGGTCGGCGGCGGCCTGGTTGATCGCGTCGTTGAAGCCGCGGTTGTAGACCGAAAAGAAGTAGCGCATCGCCGGCTCGACGATTTCTTGCGCCTTCTTTTCCGATTCGTCGATGTAGATATGCCGGCACAAAATAAACTCATTCGGCGTCGCTTCCCAGCCGTTGTCCCGGGCGACTTTGCGGTAATAGCTAAAGGTGTCCTCGATCTGCCCCGTGGTCTGATACACCTGGGCCGTCGGCAGGTGGCGCTTCACGCACCACTCGATGGACTCGGCGCTGCGCGCGGCGATCCAGATTTCGGGATGGGGCTGTTGGATCGGCCGGGGCCAGATGGCGCAGTCTTTGAGTTTGAAAAACTTGCCGTCGAAGCTCCAAACCGGATGGGTCCACGCGGTCATGATGAGATCATAGGCTTCCTCGTAGCGGCCGCGCGACTCGTCCGGGTTAACGCCGTACCAAACATATTCGGCGGGAATGCCGCGGACGAAGCCGGCAATCAGCCGCCCCTTGGAGAGGCAGTCGATCATGGCGTACTCTTCGGCGACGCGCACCGGATGATTGCGCAACGGCAGGATGTTTCCGAGCACGCCGATCTTGATGCGATTGGTTTTCTGGCTAAGCGCGGCGGCGATCAGGTTTGGCGACGGCATGGTGCCGTAGGCGCTGTAGTGGTGCTCGTTGAATACCACGCCGTCGAAGCCCAATTCCTCGCAATAAGCCATTTCCTCCAGGTGTTCGGCGTAATTCACCGCCCCTTTGGCCGGATCGAAATAGCTACTCGGCACCGGCGTGCGCGGCGCGTCTTTGGGAACATGGGGATAGGCGAGGAGATCGAAGTTGTAAAGCTTCACGGACTTTTTGCTCCTTAACTAAAACTTCGCGGATGCTAACACCCCGGTTTACGCGGGTCAATCATGTTGGACTGAAGAAGGTCGAAGTTATTTGTAGTATCCCTCTTTAACCAACGGGTCGATGATGCTGGTGTCGATGAAGGTGAGATTCGGGTCATCCTCCCAAGATCTTCTTTAACCGTTCCACTGTGTCGGGCGGCTGCACCACGGCTTTCTTTGCAATCGCTTCCAAGTCCTGGCCGCTAATGTACTCGATCTCCCAGTCTCTTTTCTTGGCCTCGGCCAGGAATTCGGGATCGCCGAGCATCTTGGCGTAGGCGTCACGCAGCGTTTTGAGCCGCT
Source organism: Deltaproteobacteria bacterium (assembly GCA_030688735.1). GTDB lineage: Bacteria > Desulfobacterota > Binatia > UBA9968 > UBA9968 > JACPFE01. The sequence continues at coordinate 3,500 of JAUYJC010000190.1, read as the reverse complement.
CGGCGGGCAGGTTCGGCGGCGCGATCATCGGCCGGCCAATCGCTCCCGGCGAAAGCAGCACGGCGGCGAAACGCTTGATCGAGTCGGCAGTCCTGTGTTTATCCATCAGTTCATAGACGGTCGGTGTTTCGGGAAAGAGCGGGTCACGTTTCTGCGCGCCCTGAACGAGAGCGCGAACGAAACCTTTCTTGAGCCAGCTGCGCCCCGGCTCGCGCAGGAAGGCTTCTTTTGTGATCGCGTAACAATGGACTTCGCCGCGTTCGATGGCTAACTCGACGTCTCGATTGCCCGGGTAACCGAGCACAAGCTGAAACTTTGCGCCGAGAGCGTCCTCCAAAAATTTGGGGAAGTAGAAACCCGTCCCGCCCGTGCCCGTCGTGCCGCAGCGTGGCGGCTGTGAGGCTTTCTGGATCTCTTCGATACTCCGATAGGGGGCGTCAGCGCGCATGGTCAGAACCTCGAAGTTCCGCACCGGCGAGCCGATCCAGCCGAATTTCGACCAATCGAATTGGACCTCTTTCGCTCCCATCAACTGATCGAAGTAAAGTCCGCTGGAGATCATTCCAAGCGTGAGGCCGTCTGGTTTAGCGACGTTATAGAGTTGGTTGGCGGCAATCATCGAGCCGGCGCCTGGAACATTCTGGGCTACCAAGTCAGGATTGCCGGGGATGTATTTGCCCATGTGCTGGGTGAAAAGTCGCGCCCAGAGGTCGATAATTCCGCCAGCGGTAAAGCCCACCACGATCTTGATCTGCTTGCCTTTGTAGAAAGGATCGCCCTGGGCGGCCGCGATGGCGATCGGTCCGCAATAGAAGAGGATGGCTGCCAAAAGCGCTAAGCGCGTTTTCATGAGGTGCTCTCCATATTTATCCCGCCAGCAGGTGGCACAGTGGCCGGATACTGTCCAGCGTGTCCAGATGCTCAATAGATTCCAAGGCGCGCATGGCGGCGCCGTCGTTGATCGTCTGGCGCGCGCACTCGATAAACTTTCCTTTGAGCTCACCCGGCGTCATGGGGACTTCGGGGCCGCCCTTGGCGTGCTGGACCTCGCGCGTAAGAGTTTGGCCATCCTTCAAGCGCAGCGTGACCCGGCAGGGGCGGCCGGCGGCGTCGCTCGCTTTCAAGCTCGCGTCGAGATTCATCTGGATTCTCTCGGCCAGCTTGAGCACGTTCGGATCGCGCACTGCGGCGTCGGTGAAATGATCCAGCGAGACTCTGCCGTCGATGATCGCCCGCGACAGGAGATAGGGCATGCAAAATTTTCCCTGGATGCCGCCTTGAGGGACGCGAAAGATGATTCTTTCAAAGGTGTGCTTGGTGACGTCGACGTCGATCGATTCGACCCTGTCGGCGGTGAGGCGGTGCTGCGTCCTGAAATCGAGCACCGCGTCAATGGCCTGATGCGTGAGACCGCCGCAGGGGTAGGGCTTGATGCGGATGCCGTCGGTGAGCAAAGCGTACGACTTTCCCAGTTCTTCCAGCGGCTCGTCGTGGATCGGCGCCGAGGGATGGAAATTTTTATAAAAGCCGAATCCGCCTTCGATCGCCTTGGGGTTTGCTGTGAAGCCCGACTGCGCCAGCTTGGCCGCGAGCACGCCGTTGCGCGCTCCGAGGGCGACGTGCAGCGGCTTGGTCATGGTGCCGAAGTTTGCCACGATGCCGCCGGCCATCGAAGCCGCGACGCCGAGCGCCATTTCGGTTTGCTCGGCATTCAGCCCGAACAGCTTGGCGCATGCGGTGGCAGCACCGAAAGAACCCAAAGTGCTGGGAGCGTGCCAGCCGTCATGGCTGCTGTCGCGCAGCGAATGGCATAGTTTGGCGGTGACTTCATAACCCGCGACGTAAGCTTCGAGAATCCGGCGGCCGCTCGCGCCAAGCGCGTCCCCTAGTGAGATTAACGCGGGAATGATCGGTGCGGTGGGCTGCCCCATGAGCGTGAAGCTATGATCGAAGTCCATGGCGTGGGCCGCCGTGCCGTTGGCCAAGGCCGCGTGCAGCGCCGAGGATTTGAAACCCTGGCCGATGACCGTCGCTTCTTCTTTAGCGCCTTCTTGACGTGCGATCTCGGCGCAGATTTTCGCGCACTCCTCCTTGCTGCCGGCGAGGGCGACTCCGAGACAGTCCATGACGGCGGTCTTGGCTGTCTCCAACGCTTTCGCCGGGATCTTTTCGTATTTCGTTTCCGCTACAAACCGAGCAAGTTTTGCGGTTACATCCATGACTCTCTCCTTCTATTTACCGAGAATCTTGCGCGCTTGCTCGACGACCTCGGCAGGCTGATTCAAGACTTCTTTCACCAATGCTTCCAGTTCGTCGCCCGAGGTATACTCAACGTCCATCCTCCCTTTCTTGGCCTCGGCCAACAGCTCTTCATCTTTCAAGGTTCTGGCGAAAGAGTCACGCAGGATCTTGACTCGTTCCGGCGCCGTGCCTGGCGTGACTAGCACGGGCCGTCCGAATTCTCCGCCCGACAGCAAGGCTTGCACCACGCGGCGGCGGTTGTTGGGAACCTTGAACTCGTCCAGTATTTCATAAATGGTCGGCGCTTCCGCCGCGCGCGGGTCACGCTTCCTGCCGCTCTGAAGCAGATGGCGGTCGAAGCCCTTCTTATGCCAGCTGTTGAACGGCTCGCGGCCGTAATGCGCCGACAATGTGTGAGCGCGGCAGACGATCTCGCCCTTTTCCACCGCCAGGTCCGCCTCGGTCCCGCCGGGGTAACCCGAAACGCTGTTAATCTTTGCGCCGACCGTCAGCTCGAGAATTTTCGCGACGATGTAATCTGAGCTGGTGGTGCCCGAGCCGCCGCAGCTCGGAGGCTGTTTGGCCTTGACGATGTCCGCGACCGACCTAAACGGCGTGTCCGCGCGCATATAGAACAGGATCGACTCCTGGGAGGCGGAGCCGAGCCAATGGAATTTTCTCAGATCAAACTTTACTTCCTTGCGACCCACGAGTTGCTCGATGTAAATGCTGTTGTTCGGCAGGACGACGGTCAAACCGTCTGGCTTGGCCACGCCGTAGACATAGTTGGTGGCGGTCAATGAGGAAGCGCCCGGCATGTTCTGGACGATGACGTCGGGGTTCCCCGGAATGTACTTGCCCCAATGGCGCGCGATTAGCCGGCCCCATAGGTCATAAAAGGCGCCGGCGCCGGAGCCGACCACGAAGCGAATCGTTTTCCCTTTGTAGTAAGGCTCGCTTTGGGCTGGTGCCGAAGGGATGAACACGGAGAGATAGGCTAAGAGCGCGGCGCAGACTGCGGAGAGAACTGGCATCGGACTATGTTTATTCACGACGACCTCCTTCGATTGAGAGACTGCGGGCACCATAGAGGGAATGACGTGTCTATCGCTCTGTACTACTATCCAAAAACTAAGACCAACATGTTTGTCATAACGCGCAGCCTGGGTAAATTTTCCGATGATCGAAGACTCTCTGATTCGGATATGCCTCCCGCAAAGGCGCAAAGACGCCAAGTGACAGGCCCAAGGCATGTCATC
>JAUYJC010000182.1 GCA_030688735.1 Deltaproteobacteria bacterium | reverse complement strand
AGACTTGGGGATGGCCGTGCAACCGGTGACTCCGAGCATGGCCGCCGAGCTCGGGTTAGAGCGCGCCGAAGGCTTGGTGATTACCTCGATCAAGCCGGGTAGCCCGGCCGACGAAGCGGGGCTCCAGCGGGGCGACGTCATCGCCGAGATCAATCGCCGCCCGGTGCGCAATCGGGCCGATTATGAGCGCGCGCTGGAAAAAACCGAAAAGGGCAAATCCGTGTTGTTTCTGGTGCGCCGCGGCGAGGGCAGCCTGTTTCTCGCGCTGAAACCCTGATTGCCGCAAACGAGCGTAGCGGGGCGACCGGCCGGTCGCCCCCTTACATCTTTCTTTACTTCTCCAGTCATTTTCCTCGTTTTCCCTTTGCTCTTGATCTTTCCGTCATGAAAAGCATGGTTCGGGCTAGCGGTTTGCGCCCATCTGATCCGTTCGGGCGCAGGAAGCTAAAGGTTTCCGCGGATAAGCGCGATTTCCCTCGGGTAGGAAATCCTGCTAGGTTGCTTATCTCGATTTCATCTTGAGGAGAAGACAAGGCCATGAAGGTAGGGCTGATCGGCCATCGCGGCGCGGGTAAGACGACGATATTCAACATGCTGACCGGGCTCCAGGCTCAGGTCGGCGGGTTCGGCGCAAGGGAAGAGGTTCACCTCGGCGTAATCAAAGTTCCCGACGGGCGTGTCGACAAGCTCGCTGAGATTTATAAGCCCAAGAAAACGACCTATGCCGAGATCCGTTTTACGGACTTCCCTCCGCGTCAGGGCGACGATAACCTTAAGTCCAATGATGCCTTGGTTGCGCAGATGCGCGAGGTGGACGCCATCGCGATGGTGCTCGCCGATTTCGAACCTAGTGCCCAGCCACTCAAGGACCTGAATGGCTTGCTGACCGAGATGATTCTCGCGGATTTGACGGTCGTGGAGAACCGCCAGGCCCGCTTGAAAAAAGAAAAGGCCAGGCCGCAGGAAGAAGCGCTCCTGGAACGGTGCGCCAAGGCGCTGGAGAACGAGGAGAGCCTGCGGAATTTAACGTTCAGCAACGATGAGGACAATCTGCTCTCGGGTTTCGGATTTCTCAGCCGCAAGCCGCTTTTGGTGCTCTTCAATCAAGCCGATGACAAGGCCGGCCAAGCGCTGGACGCTTCCTTCCAAGAGGAATTGAATCGGCGCGGTTTGCAAGGATTGCCGCTTGCCGGCAAGGTGGAGATGGAGATCGCCCAGCTTGATGAGCGGGACCGCGCGGCGTTTTTGCGCGAGATCGGTGTGGCCGCGCCGGCCAGGGACAGATTTATTAAGGCATCCTACGGCCTCCTGGATCTCATCAGTTTCTTGACTTCAGGGGAGGACGAAGTCCGCGCCTGGACCATCCCTCAAGGAACGGTGGCGCGAAAGGCGGCCGGCAAGATTCACAGCGACATCGAGCGCGGCTTTATCCGCGCCGAGGTCATCGCTTTTGAAGACTTCATCGCTCTCGGCAGCGAGGCGAAATGCAAGGAAGCCGGCAAGCTTCGTCTTGAAGGCAAAGACTATGTCGTTGCGGACGGCGATATTATCCATTTTCGTTTCGCGGTTTGAGCAAGCGGGGAAAATGGACTATGATTCCGCGCTGCCGGTGTGTCGAGCTTGCATGATCGGGTCGGACCGAGGAGGTGAGTGCCAATGGTATTAAAGGCGCAATTTAAAATAGTTTTGTCGGCTCTTGGGAGGCTCTCGTTTTCTGTGTTATGCGTAGCCGCGCTTGCGGTGCCGGCGACGGCGAATCCCTACCTTGCCCGACCCGGCGAACGGCCGATCAAACTCAGAATCGCCACCTGCGCGGTCTCGGGCGGTTTCGTGCACCTTTACACCGCCCTGGACTACGGCCTGTTCGAGAAGTACGCAATCAGAATGGAACATATCTATATCCGGGGCAGCGGCCTCTCTCTGGCGGCGCTGGCGGCCGATGAAATCCAGTTTCTCTATTGTGCCGCGGATGCGACGATGCCAGGGTTGGCCACAGGAATCGAAGCCAAGCTGGTCGCCGCTCCGTTAGTCAAACTCCCTTACGTATTGGTCACGCGCAAAGAGATTCGCCGGATGGAGGATCTAAAAGGCAAAGCGCTCGGGGTCACGCGGCCGGGCGATTTGAGCGCCCGGCTATCGCGCGCGGTGCTCAAGAAATTCCATCTTACCGACGAGGTCATGATACGGCCCATCGGCGGCAGCCAAAATGAGCGTTTCCAGGCGATGGCCGCTAATGTGGTGCAGGGGATCGTTGTGCCGCCGCCTCTCGATGTCCGGGCCAAAAACGAGGGATACAACGTAATCTACCGGCTCATCGATTTGGATCTGCCGTTCATTTACAGCTCAGTGCATGCGAGTTACCGCACCTTGCGGGAAAAACCAGAGGTCGTCCAAAGAGTCGTGGCCGCTTTTGCGGAAGCGATCCACTTCGTTGAGAAGAACCCAGAGAAAGCCCAGGGATCCATCAGCAAAGCCATGCGCACCAAAGACGAAGAAGCCCTGCGGGTTTCTTACAACGTCTTTGCCAAAGAAATCGTCGACCGCCGCATGACGGTCCCGAGCGGGGCGGTGGCGGAGGGCGTGGAGCTTGTTCGCAGCGGCGGCACGCTGGTGCGACGCAAGCCGGAAGAGATTTATGACAATTCGTTCGTCAACAACTTAGAGAAGAGCGGATTTCTCAAAGAGCTTTGGGGCAGCGAGCTGCAAAAATAACCCGGCTATACAAACTACGATTACACCTGACGGTCCGGCCAAACTCCAAAAAGGAACCGCGCCATGTTTCTCTCGCCCAAGGAAAAAGAGTCCCGCTTTCGAGCTGTGCGCCGCCAAATGGCCGGGCAAGGCGTCGATGCGCTGATCGCGCGCGGTTCCAGCGCCGTACGTGGCGACGGCGCGGCGTTCCGTTACTTGACCGACTTTCCCAACATCAATATTCCGTTGGTCCTGATCTTTTTTCGCGACGCGGGGGCGGCGCCTATTCTGTTGGTCGAATCGCGCTTCCAGGCGATGCGGGCCGAGAAAAACTCCTGGGCCGGCGACATCCGGCTGAGCAATAATTTTTTGCAAAGCTTGACCGAGGTGCTGAAGGAAAAAAAGCTCGACCAGGCGGCCATCGGGATCGACGGGCTGCACAACTTTCCGTTTCTTTGGGGCCAGCGAATCGAGGAAATGTTTCCGGGTGTGACGCTGACCGAGTTCGGTCCGGTCTTAAAACAGCTCCGCGCTTACAGAACTCCCGAAGAGATCAAACTGGTAAGAAAATCAGCCGCGCTGGTCGATCGCGCGTTTATCGATGGCATCAAGAGCATCAAGCCGGGAAAGACCGAATGGGAAGTGATGGCGCGCATGGATTATCTGCTCAAGAGCCAGGGCGTGGAAAAGACTTTCAACATCATTTCCCAGGGACCCAAAGTGGACGCTTATGTGCCGTCGGCGCGAAAGATCAAGAAGAAAGGCATGGTTTTTACGGAGATCACCGCCAACTACGGCGGTTTCTGGACGCAGTTGGCGCGCGCGGTTTCCCTTGGCAAACCCGATAGCAAGCTCGTGAAGTTACATCAGGGTGCCGTAAAGGCGATTAAAGAAGCGCTGCCTTATCTGAAGCCGGGCAACACGGTTTCCCAGCCGATGAGCGTGATGGAACAGTCGGTTAAGGATTCTGGACTCGGCTGTATGCCGGTGTACGGCCACATCGTCGGCATCGACATGGTGGAGGACCGGCCCTCGCCGCAAAACCAGAGCGAGATCGTGCCGGGCATGGTATTCATCGTGCATCCCTGGCCGACTCTCGACGGCAGCTCGCTGCTCTGGGGCGAGACCTATCTCGCAACGGAAAAAGGCAACCAGAGATTGAACAAAGTTGGCGACGAATTAATCGTGCTCTAGCTCTCATCTTTACACGCGGAGCGATTCGTGATCCTCATCACCGGCGGACTCGGTTTTCTCGGCTGCAACCTCGCAAAGCTCCTTTGCGATGGTGGAGAAAAAGTTCTACTCACCAGCAACCGCAACACGAATGTGCCGCCGCTGATCGCGCCGTTCTTGGGAAAATACCTCAGCGTTGTGCCCTTGGATATTACTTCTCTCGATAGCGTCTCGCGGGTGATTCAGGAATTCCGGGTCACGGCCATCGTGCACGCCGCGGTGAGATCAGAGAAGGGCGACACGACGCTCTATCGGGCGATGGACGTTAACGTGACGGGCACGATCAATGTTCTCGAAGCGGCGCGCCGGGCCGACATTCGCCGTGTGCTGTTTATCAGCTCCGAGGCGGTGTACCAGGGAATGAATCAGACCACGCCGTTCAAGGAAGAAGAAAAACTTTTCATCACCTCTGACCGGTTTGTGCCGGGAACCAAGAAAGCCGGCGAAATCCTTTGCTTGATGTATTGCGAGCAGTACGGCATGGAGGCGGTCTCACTGCGCGTCACACGGGTTTACGGACCGCTCTACAAAGGGATCAGAAACCTGCCCGGACATATGGTCGAGCGGGCCGCTAAAGGTCTGCCCATCGAACTCGCCGACTACGATCCGGCGGAAGCGCACGACTTCATCTACGCCAAGGACGCGGCGCGGGCGATGGTCCTTCTGTTAAAGCGTCCCGAGCTGCGCGGGCGGATTTACAACCTCGGCGCTGGCAAACTCACCAGCATCGGTGAATTTGCCAGCGCCATTAGAAAAGCGCTCCCGGAGGCGGAAATCCACTTGGGCGACGGACCCGGCCCGCTGACTTCGACCAAGACGCCTATGGACATCAACGCCTGCGTCGAGATCTCCCGGCTCCGCGAGGAAACGGGCTTCACGCCCGAGTATGATCCCGCGCGCGCCGTTGAGCATTACCTCGAATGGGCCCGAACGGGAAACTACAAATAGGAAAGGACGAACCATGAAAACTCTCATCCAGGGTGGTTTCATCGTCGGCTTTAACGGCACGGAGCATGAGATATTCAAAGACGGCGTCGTCGTCTTCGAAGGGAATAGAATCGAGTTCGCCGGCAAGGAGTATGCGCAGCCGGTGGACAAGAAGATCGACGCCAGGGGCTGCCTCGTTTCTCCCGGCTTCATCGATACGCATTTTCACTCTGGGATCAACGCCAGCGACTATATTCTTAACGATTCGACCAAGACCAATTTCTTTGCGTCGAACTATCTCGCCCACGGCGGGCCGACCCGCGAAGGCGCCCATGCCACCCATCTAAAGGACGTAGATGTGGGCCAGCGCTTTTCGTTGATCCATGTCTTAAAGAGCGGTGTGACCACGACCTTCGAGATCGGCGGCCCCGGCGCCGAAGCGCAGCGCTACGTCGACATGGTCGACCAAGTCGGCATCCGCTGCACTACCGGTCCGAGCTACAAAAACGTGAGTTTTTTTCACGATCGCCAGGGGCGGCTGGAATACGACTGGGACGACGAGCGCGGCAGCAAGGGGCTAAAAGCCGCCGTCGACTTCGCCAGGAAATATAACGGCGCGTGCAACGGCCGCATGACGACGATGCTCTTTCCCGGCCACGTCGACTCCTGCACGCCGGCGCTCCTCAAAGATACCAAGAGAGCGTCCCGGGAACTCGGCGTGGGCATTCAAATCCACGCGACCATCAATCTTTTCGAATTCCACACCGTGATGCAGCGCGAGCGCTGCACGCCCATCGAACTGTTGCACAAGCTCAGCTTTCTCGGGCCGGATGTATCGCTCTCTCATTGCATCTTCGTCAGCGGCCACAGTTGGCTCGCCTATCCCTATGGCGACGATATCAAGATCATCGCCGACTCCGGCGCCTCCGTCGCCTATAGCCCGCTTAAATACCTAAAACTCGGCATCGTCATGGAGTCTTTCGATAAATATCGCCAAGCCGGCATCAACATGGGCATCGGCACCGATACTTTTCCCAAGGATATTCTTTCCGACATGCGCTATGCCGCGCTTACTTCGCGCGTCGCCGACAAGAGTTTTCTCGCCGGCCACCCGCGCGATGTTTTCAACGCCGTCACTCTGGGCGGCGCGAAGATGCTCGGACGCGACGATCTGGGGCGGCTCCAAAAGGGCGCGAAGGCGGACATCACCATCGTTAATTTGAGAGACATCGCCTTCGGCGCCGTGCGCGACCCGATCCGCTCGCTGATGGAAACCGCCGTAAGCCGCGACGTGCGCACGGTCATCGTCGACGGCGAGACGCTAGTGGATGACGGCAAGTATCTGCGCCTGAACGAGGGAGAGCTGCTGGACAAAGTTCAAGCCAAGGGCGAACAGATCTGGGACAGCGTCCCAAAGTGGCACTGGACGGGCAAGGGCATCGACGAGGTGGTGCCGCCAAGTTTTAGGATGAGGTGATGGCTGACTGAATCGAAATTCGCCGTACAAACGAAGCTACTTCGCGGGCGGGGTTTTTACCCCGCCCGCGACCAAAGGGGATGCTCGCCCCCTTTGGAAACCCCACAATATTGTTCCCGCCTCAAGAGGCGGGGTTACTTTTGAATGGACTTGATATTCGATCACCGGGTTTCGAAGCCCATCACCTTCGGTTGTTGGTGGCACGGCAACTCGTAGGGTGCTAGAGTAGGCCCATGACTCGAGCTTACGAAGAAATCATCGACTTCATTGCCGCAGGGACGACCCCGAAGCGGGTCATCGCTTTTCAGCCTTCAGAAGAGGTGAGGGCTCGAGTTGCCGATTTAATCCATCGCGAGAAAACGAACGGTTTATCTTCAGAAGAGTCCTCAGAACTCAATCAGTATCTCCAATTAGAGCATCTGATGCGCTTGGCCAAAGCTAGGGCCCATGCCCATCTGGCTGATGAGCAGCTACATTAACGCGGCCCTGCGCCGGCTCGTGGCAACACGGGCAGATTACCTTTGCGAGTACTGTCTTATACACGAAGAAGACACCTTCTTTGGTTGCGAAATAGACCACATCATCAGTGAAAAACATGGCGGTGAAACCGACGCTGAAAATTTGGCGTATGCTTGTGCGTTTTGCAATCGGTCGAAAGGCAGTGACGTGGGATCCCATGTCCAGCGTACGGGTGCCTTCGTTCGCTTTTTCAATCCTCGCACCGACCTCTGGGCGGACCATTTTGCCATTGATGGTGTAACCATTATTGCGCTCTCAGACGTGGGCGCAGTTACCGCACAAATATTGGACTTTAACAACAGCGAGCGACTATTTGAGCGGCAGGCGTTGCAGGTCATCGGAAGGTTATCCAAGCGCGGCCGCTGCCACTCGCATGGTAAGACGCACCTAACTTTGCGCCGTCAGCGCGACGTGCGCACGGTCATCGTCGACGGCGAGACGCTGGTGGACGACGGCAAATATCTCCGCTTGAACGAGGAAGAGCTGCTGGAAAAAGTTCAAGCCAAAGGCGAACAGATCTGGGACAGCGTCCCCAAATGGCACTGGACGGGAAAGAGCATCGATGAGGTGGTGCTGCCCGTCGTTTAGGATAAAATAAACCGGCCTGAACCTTGGCAAAGTCACCGAGCACGATTTTGATCACCGGAGCGGCGGGCAATTTGGGCAGCCTGCTCGCCCGGCATCTCGTTCCGAGCGGACACAACTTGCGGTTGATGTACCATCGGAAACCGCTTCCTCCCGATCTC
>JAUYJC010000175.1 GCA_030688735.1 Deltaproteobacteria bacterium | reverse complement strand
CAAAAGCTGCATTCACTCGCCTCGGGGATCGTTTTTTCCTGGTCCTTTGACTGGACGCGCCAGCAAGGCGCGCGAGTCCATTCATAATGATGTTATTGTCCGGTGCTATAGAGGCACCGTAAATACGTGGTGCTACTTAATCTGAAGGATGGAATCCCGTATGTGGCGGAGAATGATTCTGCTGCAAAACCGTATGAACCTAGAAACCTCAGTGGTCACTTGAAAACCGGCCAACGGATCAAGCCCGAGACCAGGTTGTTCTACCTCTTTACCTCCTGATACAGACCGCGAGCCGTCAACCACGCCTCAGTCCCTTTACACCGCGGACAGACGAAGGCCTCCGGCCAGCGCAACTTGGCCAAATATTTCCGACGGGCCGATTCATTAGAAAACTGGTCATGCAGTTCCAGCACCGTAGTGGGATATTCGGACACACGCCGTACCACTACCACCAGGTATCACTTGAGTATCGCCGTCCTCGGGCTCGTTGATTTTCAGCTTCCCGATGCGGTACCTGAGGATACGGCGGCTGGTGCCAAGGAGCGAGGCGGCTTTGGTTTGATTGAAGCCGGTGCGTTGCAACGCTTTGACGATAAGCTCGCGTTCGAACGTGTTCATCCCGTCGATGAGCGGGCGATCTCCCGTGAGCACGTCCTCCTTGAGCGTCGCCGTTCGGTCCGTCGTCCGCATGCTTGCGGGTAAATCGCGCAACATAATCGTTTCGTGCGGCGTCAGGATCGTCAGCCGTTCGATCAAATTTTCCAGTTCGCGGATGTTTCCGGGCCAGGGATACGATGTGAAGAAATCCACCACCTCGGGGGAAAGGCCTTTGGGCGCGATCGAATGCTCGTGCGCCTTGAGCCGCAGAAAATGATCGAGCAGCAACGGAATATCCTCCCGCCTTTCCCTGAGCGGCGGTAGAAACAGCGAGATAACATTCAGGCGGTAGAATAGCTCGGATCGAAATTCTCCCACTTTGGCCAGCTGCTCGAGATCGCGGTTGCTTGCGGCGAGCACGCGGACGTCGACCTTGACCTCGTCCGTGCCGCCTAACCGGGTAAACGTCTCTTGCTCGATGGCGCGCAGGAACTTCGCCTGGGTGCCGAGTTTGAGTTCCCCGATCTCATCGAGGAAAAGAGTGCCGCCGTGGGCCATCTCGAAGCGCCCGAGTTTTTTCTGCGAGGCGTTGGTAAACGCTCCCTTCTCGTAACCGAACAGTTCGCTTTCAATCAGTGTGTCCGGCAAAGCGGCGCAATTGACGACCACGAGCGGCTTGGCGCGACGGTCGCTGTTATAGTGAAGCGCGCGGGCGATCAGCTCTTTGCCCGTGCCGCTTTCGCCGGTGATCAATACCGTGCTTTTTTTGGCCGCCACCATGCTGACTGCCTTGAACACATCGATGATCTGTTTGGACTTTCCAATAACGTGATCGATCCCGTACTTGCGCCCGACCTCCTCCTTAAGCCGCTCCAATTCCCGTGATAATTGAATTTTTTCCAGCGCCCGGTCGACACGCATTCGCAGTTCTTCGACATCAAAAGGCTTGGTCACATAATCGAAAGCCCCTGTAGCTCTGGCCGTGAAAGCCGTCCGGGCGGTATTAAGGCCGGTCAGCATAATAATCTGGCATTCCGGCTGAATCGACTTTATTTGCTTGAGCACCGCGAGGCCATCTTCGCCCGGCATTACAATGTCCAGCAACACGACGTCCGGCCTCTCATCGGCGACCTTCTGCAGGGTTTCATCGGCGGTTTTCGCCTCCAGAACGCGAAAGTTCTTGTTAAAGACCATCTGAAGCGACTGCCTGACCCCGGCTTCGTCATCGACTATTAACAGGAGCGGTTGATTCATATGTCCGTGCGTTTCCGAATTAAGCGAGCGGGAACTCCAACCGCAACACATCGCGCTCGCTGCCCACCCCTTCCAGCGCCATGCGGCCGCCGTTTCTTTCCACCAACTGTTTGGCCAACAGCATACGGAGCGGCAAGATCGCGTCGTCGGAGCTGGGCACCGACGCGTTGAAGTAGTGAGTGATCGAAGCCAAACGCGCCCCCTCGCGCAAATAAGAAATCGACACACAACCTTGCTTCTCAACGTCAATTTCAATTTCGCTGCCCATTTTGGCCTGGGACAAGACCGTGAGGAGGGTGTTCTTCAGAACATATCTAAGCTGTGCCTCATCGGTGCGGATTTCCCGGCCAAAGCCATTTCTTTTCCATTTGATGCGGGTTTGACGCTTATCGCATTCGCTGCTGGCATCTCCGAGCACGACTCGTAGTTTCTCTTCGAGCGGCACGTTGGTCAGGCGCGGCTGAGAAAAACCGGCGAACTCGATCATGACCTCCAAGAGGTCGTCCATCCGCTCGATGTCGCCGCCCACGACGTCCTGGAAGCGCGCGCGGAAATTCTCGTCCTGGTACCTGTCCTCCAAGAGCTGGGCAAACGTCTTGATCGTCACCATCGGATTTTTCAATTCATGGGCCAATTCATGGATCATCACGTTCAAATCGACCGCCTTGGTGTCGCCGTTGCTCGGAGCCGACGGCAGGCTATTGGACACCCGCGGTTGATCAACGCTAGATTTTAGTTCTCTTTCGATCTTCGGTCCAGCCGACGGAACATCGCCTAAATCCCGCGCATCCAAGGCATGCCCTGCGCTCGGGAAGTCAAAAACGAGGTCCGACGCCTCTACTCGATTTTTTCTTTGAGTCGCGAGCGTCCGGGCAATCACCGTTTCCAACTCACTCACGTTGCCAAACCAGAGATAGTTGCTCAACCGGTCCACCGCGGCGGCGGAAAAAGAAACCTCACCCAACCCCAATGCCCTCGCAAAATACCCGGCGAACCAGCCGGCCAGCGCCGCGATATCTTCTTTTCTCTCCCGTAACGGAAGCAGCCTCAAGGTAAGCGTCGCCAGTCTGTAGTACAGACCGTCGAGAAAGTCTCCTCGATAGACTTGTTCCAATAGATCGCTCCGCGACGTGGTTATTACCCGCCACCCGCCTGAATTGCCCTCTTCCCGTTCCAAGAAGTCCAGTAATAAAGACTGCCCAGAAAGTTCGATCCGGTCGAGGTTCTCAATTAATAAAGCCGTGGGCGACCCGCTGGAATCGCGCTCGGAGCGCAGCCCCAGTGCCTTGCGGTCCAAAGGATCCGCGCTGATATCGGCAGCGTTCAGCGATATTGGCGGGATCGTGCCGGCCTGCACGCTAAAAATGGCGCGGGCGACCCGCTCCTTGCCGGTTCCGATTTCACCGAAAATCAGCACTGGTAACCGGCTCGTCGCAAATCGATGAACCAGACTGGCCGCGGTCCGGCCAAGGTAAGGATATTCGAGGAATCGGCGAAATTCTCCGCTTTCATCATTTCCCGACTCACTCGGGCGGTCCGGCAAAATCTCGCGACGGGCTAAAAGCTCCTTGACCTTGTCGACGAGCTCGTAAGGATTGAACGGTTTGGCAAGACATGCGACATCACTGCGATCCGACATGGCGCGCGCCGTGGTCTTGGAATCCACCAGAAAAAGCACGGCGCAAGGCGCTTGTGCGGCAAATCGCAGCAAGCTCGATACATCGGCCGCCATTGGAGAAGCGACTCCATAAATCAGCAAATCGATTTTTTCGTCGGCTCGGACAAGCGCATCAACGCCGGTCTCAGGTGGCCGTTTGAGAACGAAGAACTCACTCCCCAAAATGAGAGCAAGTGTCTCCCGAACCACCGCCGAATCATCTATAACTAAAACTCTCTTCATTTGCGGAAGGTTGATCCTTCACGACTGCTCGGGCGGGTTTGCCGACGGGAATGTTGACGAAAAACGAAGTTCCCGCTCCGATTTTACTTTCGACCGTGATATATCCCCCATGTTCTTGAACGATTTGGTGGGAGATGGAAAGCCCCAAACCGCTCCCTTCGTCCTTGTTGGTAAAAAAGGGATCGAAGATATGCTCCAAATTCTCTTCCGGGATACCTACGCCTGTATCCCGTATTTCAACCTGGACGAATTGTCCGGGCTGCCCCGACTGGTCTTTGGAATGAAATCGAGTCGAGATTAAAAGAGCGCCGCCTTCGTTTTTCATCGCCTGAATGGCGTTAAGGATGAGATTCATAAATACCTGTTTCATCTGCTCTCTGTCAATCCACACCTTAGGCAGGCTCGCGGCGAAATCCCGCGTGATCTCAACGTTTTTTTCCTTGGCTTCGCTCTCCAAGATGCGTGTGATTCCATCTATAACGTCGTTCATGTTTTCTTGGACGACTTTGGACCGAGAGGGCCGGGCAAAACTCAGGAGATCATTGATGAGACCACAGATGCGGTCCACTTCCTTCAGCGCCAACCCCTGAAACCCGTCCCGAAATTCGGGGTCGTTATAGCGCTCCGGCAGCAACTGCGTGAAGGTGCGAATCGCCACGAGCGGATTGCGAATTTCGTGGGCTAGACCCGCCGTAAGCAAGCCCAGGGAGGAGAGCCGGTCGGCGCGCCTGAGCGTATTTTGGGATTCCTTGAGTTCCTTCTCCCGCTGCATCAAGCGCTCGGCCATCTGATCGAAGGCCGCAGCGAGGCCGCCGATCTCGTCATCCCTCTCGATACGAACGCGATATTCTAGATCGCCCTCTTCTATGCGCTTCGCCGCTACCGTCAGTCTCTCTATCGGCTTAGTCATTCTCATTGTAATTCCGAAAAGGATGACTAATCCAACTACGAAAATGGTCGACGCCACCGCTACGGCTCTGTAGGTAGCTTCCTCTATCTCCTGTTCTATCGGTTTCAGATCAAACCCTAAACGAATTCCCCCTAACTTTTCATGCCCCAACTTGACCGGCTTGGAGATGTCTAAAATCCCTCTGCTTTCTTCAATAACCACGAGAGTCTTATTGGATTTTATGACCCTCATTCCCAACTTATCGTTAAAAGTCGAAAACAGCAGATGTTGATCTTCGTTAAAGTCTCCCACGATCCTGCCTTTATCATCAAAAATATAGGCGTAATCCACGTCAGGCAGAGCCTTCGCCTCCCGGGCGATCGTTTCAAGCCGGAATGTATCCAGCTTGTAAAGAGCGCCGGTGACACTAAGTTCCAATAGGTTGATGCCCGCTTTGGCCCTTTCGGCCATTTGCGTTAAAAGCAGGTCTCTCTGGGAGCGAATCGTCAGGAAAGTGAGAGTGCCGACCGCAGCGAGGTAAAAGAGTCCAACCGAGAGAAAGATCTTTAATTTAAGGCTGAGTCTAACCTGTCGATTCATGGCCGGATGTTACCACGAATCTACCTCTTTCCCCAGGGATGAAAAAACATAGCTCTCGATATATTTGAATTGTTCCAGCGACCCTGGAGGGATTGCGTCGATTTTGGTGGTGTTCTGCTGCCTCTTTAGTACTCCCTGGCCTTCCGGATCTTTGTCCATGTTTAGCAAAACTTCTTTCAAGGCTTTGAGCAAGTTTGGATCGAGACCTTTGCGAACCGCTATGATTTGTCTTGGAACGGATACCGTTTGAGCGATCACTTTGAGAGATTCTTTCACCTCTGGTTTTAACCTTTCAATTTCTCGGTATGTCGTCGTCGCGGCATCCGCTTTGCCGGTGATTAAAAGATTGGGCGAATTGCCGTCGCTGCCATGAATATATCCCACCATGTCGCGATTGACTATTCCAGGTGATTTAATCTCGACCAGCTTGAGTTTTTTTTCTTCCAAAAGCATCCGCGGAAGAATACTGGCAGAGGTGGAGTGCGGCTCCTCGAACGCAATTACCTTTCCTTTGAGATCAGCGAGAGTATCGATACCGCTGTTTTTCTTGACCACGATGATCCCTTCATAATTAGCTTCCGCATATTTCCACTGCCGTAAAATAGGGACAGAACCTGCCCGCTTTGCGAGCACCAGCACTGGCACGACACTGTCATGGAAGAGATCTACTTTGCCCTCTCGAAGGGCCTGAGCAAGCAAATGCATCTTCTCGACTACCAGTATCCTACCTCCGGTAATACCAACCGGGGTTAGTTTTTTGGCAATATAGTCAACAAATTCTTGCCGATCCCTGATCGATCTGGCGGGATCGTCGTGGACTCTGCCAAAGACGAGCAGCTTTCCGTCGGCCGCGAACAGGGAAGAAGAGTTGAAAAATTGAGGCAAGTGAAGAGAAAGGAACAACGCTAAAATAGTTATAATTGCACCCATGAGTGGCTCCTTCATTATTTGGGGGCTAGAGATCCGGCGGCAAGAGAGGCCGCAACATCGGCTGGTTCTGTCGCTGACTTGGGAAGAGCCAGACATGTCAAAGCGGACGAAAGCGTAAGCAGAGCGGCAAAATAATAGGCCCAACTAAATCCCATGGATTCGGCCAAAAGCCCTGAGGCGAAAACCCCGATCGGTTTAAAGATGTTGCTGAGGGTCGTATAGGTGGCGAGATCAAGGGACGTCTTTTCCTCGCTGGCGAAATCTAGCATCAGGTGATTATAATAAACCATCGCCGCGCTAAAGAAAAACATAAAAATAAAGACCAGTACCAAGAAAGGATAGAGCGTCGTCGCCAGGGACAAAGCCAGGCTCACGGGGACAAGCAGCAGCCCACCCAGGACCAACAGTTTCCTGGGCTCCCAGCGCAGGTTCACGTACTTGGAAAAAAAGGTGACGATCAGTCCTTGGAAAATATATTCCGCCATCATGACGGTACCGACAAATGCCGGAGCTACGCCGAGAACTTTGGTCAGATAAATAGGTAGAACAACCACTCCCCAGGCGTCTAGAGCGCCATTAAGCAATCCGAACCCCAGCCCTAGGGTTTTGATCTTTTTGTCAACCGCCCCCCATATTTTATGTACCGGCAGCTTAACTTGTTCCTGCAAATCCGGCAGATAGCGCACGGCCACCAGAGCGGAGATCGCGGTAAACACGGCGAACACCAGGAGCGTATTCTCGATCGTCATAACCGCAATCAATAAGCCGCCACCGATCATTCCTACTCCCTTGGACGCCTCTTTGAGCCCAAGGATCATGTTGATGAGGAATCGCTGCTTTTCCTTCAGGGAAAAATGCTTGACATAAACCGCGCTGATATCGGCCATGTAAAGAAGTCCGCGGATGAATCTCTCCATGTATATCAAGACAAAACTCGGAGCCATGTAAAAGGATGAGATTAGACTATGGATCGTAAGCCCGGTGATGAAGGTGCGTTTATAGCCCCACCGGTTAAGCATCACGCCTATACCCAACGGCGCGAAGATCTCAGCGAACTTGAACAGGAAAAAGAGAAAGGCGATCTTGGATATAGACATTCCGACGGAGGCATAATAGATGGGAACGATCACCCTTAGTGCGCCGTTGGTGAGGGCCGCGCTCCAGTATCCCAAAGCAACCATCGCAATAGTCCACTTATGGCTCACCGTTGTGTTATCCGTTGATGGCATATCGCCTCCTACCCCAGCGGTTGGCCATTGGCCAGGTAACTCTCGATCATCGGGACAAAAGTATCCGCTTCTTTATGCTGCTTGAGCGGCCCCTTGAATAAAAAACCCATTCCCTCAACGGGCTTTAAAAACTCTCTGCGCCAGATGGGATACCTGCGCTGTAATTCACTGAACCAATCTGGAACACCGCCCTCCAAATACTTCGTCTCCAAAATGACCTTGTCGGCCTTGCCTGCCGGCTTTTCGACAAGAAATTTCCACGAATCGTGGTTAAAAATTCCATAAGTGATGTGGTGGTATTGCACATCCCAATCGATCGATAACCGTTCGCCCTTGCCCTGAAAGGCCACGCGCTTGCAAAGAACCATGAGGATGGGCTTTAGCCCCATAGTAAGAACCGTTTCCTGAGTCTCACGATACAAGTCGCCGATCACATCCCGTCCGGCTCCGTTTTCGTTACACTCGAACACGGTTTCCCCGGCATCTCTGCCTTCCAAAAACTCCAAAAGCAAAGATTTTGTTAATCGGATTCGCCTTTTTTTCCTACGTTCGCCTACTGCGGTCTTAACCTCGACCCAAAAATCCGTAATTGGCTTTGGCAGGCGGCCGAACATTTCGTAAGTCCTCACCCGGACAACCATCAAGCGACCGAACAGACTGTACCGCAAGAGATCGCAGTCTTTGTTATCGAAGTACACGCTGCCCACGGAGGTAATTTCCTGTACGGGAGCAAGCCCATAGGGGCCTAAGATGGACCGTAGATCGCGCCAAAAACCGGCAACCTCGTTTTCGCCGATCCCTATCTGATATTTTCGTTCGATCCGGTCGTTAAAAGCTGGGACTTTCATCTGTCTCATCCCCAGAATCCGCTTCAGCGGTCTTTCTTCCGCCGAACATTCGAGTTCCGCATGAGCCAGGCATCGATCAAAGACTTCTTGAAACGCCATTGGTTGCCGACTCTGAACGCCGGGATTTCTTTCTGCGCAACTAAGCGATAGACCGTGAACTTGTCAACGTTGAGATAGCTCGCGACCTGGACTATGGTTAATAACGTTTCTTGCGCCTATTGAGCTTTATGGCAATGCTTGGCAACTGTTGGCAACTATATAAAATTTTGCTATTGCTAGTCAAGAATTACCTGAAAGCGATCACCAGGGGGGGGGCCATGAGGACAAAAACCATAATAATTTCAATCTCTTTCGCTCTATTTAGGTTATTGGCGATTGGTGGCCGGGATGTTTTTGCGGGTGGTTTCATGGTCCCCCACCAAACAGCCAGGGGGTTAAGCCTGGGAAATGCACTCACCGCCGGAGTCAACGACCCCTCAGCCGTTTATTACAATCCTGCCGCGCTCGGCGAGGTAAGCGGAAACAACCTGCTAGTGAATGGAAGCTACGTTAATGTCGTTAGTAGTGTGGAAAACAGTGGGAGCAACGCGACCAATAAACACGACGACAACTTTCTCGCCTCTGCTTTTGCGAATTATCATATCACCGGAACCGATTTCACTGTCGGCATGGGTACTTACACTCCTTTTGGACTGGCAACGACTTACGAAAAACCTTTTACGAGATTCGCTGCCCAGCGCACAGAACTAAAAACCATATATGTAACTCCCGCGCTCTCCTGGCATCCTTCTAAGTATTACTCCGTGGGTGCCGGGTTCAGCTTTGTTCACGCCTCTGGACTCTTTTCCAGAGGCCTGTGCCTCGATCCCTTATCAGCGTGCACCGCTCCTTTAGGACTAGAAGGCCGTATGCGACTAACTGATACGACCAACGCCTTCGCGTATAACCTTGGCGTACTGGTTAAACCGACGGAAACAGTCAAATTTGGCTTCAGCTACAGATCGCGCGTCGATCTCCGATTCGACAATGCCGACGTAAAATTTGGCGGAAGCTTTTCCACGACGAAAGTCAAAGGAAATGTACGGCCTATTCC
>JAUYJC010000169.1 GCA_030688735.1 Deltaproteobacteria bacterium | reverse complement strand
TGAAGCGTGGGGAATGCCGAGGTTGGACGCCGATAAGCGCGGCAACCTTCATTATTCAGTGCTGCTGTTTCTCTCAGGTGTGCAAGCGGCTGTTTGGTACGGCTTTATTCTGTTATTTGCTACTGGCCTGACGAAGAATGTGTCCCATTGCACGACAGCGCGTCGGGGGGCCGAGCGATGCGGCAGCTATTACCTCAAGAGCAAGACGCTGCGGATAGCTTGCTCAGAGAAGTGCAAAAGTACGTTGCGGCACCAGCAGATTTATAGGGCGGTGAAAAGGCTCAGGACTGGCTAGGGTTCAATACCCTTGCGTTTCAAGTTTTCCAGATACTCCGCGAACTTCATCGGACAATCTATAAATCGTTCAACTTCGCTGTTATTTAGATTCAACTGTCTCTTAATCATCTTCATGAGTGGGTCTCTAATGTCTTCAGAAGACCCGTGAGACACCTTTGTGTGAATCGAGGTTTTCCTTCCCTCGACGTAAAGGTAAAAAATTTCGTCCTTGGTGCGTCGCTCGGACTGAAAACCTTTCGTCCGAAGCGCAGACCTATAATCACCCGTTGTGAATCTTTTCAATGTTCTCAACTAGCTGACTAAGAAATTCGCTGTACTTGTTTGCCCCAGACGATAGCTGGTCACTGGATCGAGTATAGGAGAGGAATACAGAGATAAATGTATCCTCAAAATCTCTAAAAGCGGTTGGAACATTTTCCCCTTGTCCGGAGACCCGAGAGGCTTCATGAAATGCTATGTACTGTCTATATTCGCCTTCCAAATAAACTGGAATGGGTTGTCGGAGGGTTATCTTGTACTCCGTATTCCTTAATTCCTTGACCGCAAGTACGAGAACTGACTTTTCCTTGTTTGCCTCAACAGTCGGTTCACCTAGTCCCAAGTGGGTGAGTGGTTTCTTGATATCGTTTGGAACTTGTTGGGCATCAGAATATTCATCGTCGAGCCAGTTGTAGTCGTAGGCAACAGAGCTACTTAGATTCATTGTTCGCTCCTTCCATGATCTGTTTGTAATCCGGGGAGATCAATTCGAGGAACAGAGTTTCAATTTCTTTATGTGCGTTATCTATGAACCTTTGTCGTTCGTTTCTTTCAATTACACCTTTTTTCGAAAAATCCAAATCCAATAGCAGAACCTCTACGCCATCTCTGCTCTGTTCGTTTTGCAACAGTATACGCATCTGACCGCCGTCCGTCTCGCACACGACCGAGTACCCGAGATCATAAATCGTACCGCTAGGCAAAGACGGAGTCACCTTGAGGTTCGCCGTAACGTAATTAGACAGAGGGATCGCGCCTGCGTCACTTCTGATTATCGGCAAATTGTTAATATACCTAAGGCCCAAGCGAGTAAAAGCCGGAACGTCAAAAAGACTGGAAAACTTCTCCCATAGTCTTTCTATGTCTGATGTAAATGCATCGAACCCCGGATAAGCGGTACTAGTGTAAACGAAGCTGTTAAGTGCCAACATAACAGAGGCTGACGCGTCTTCTCTCTTAAACTGGTAGTGCTGTAGAGCTGGGGCTTTGTCGGTGGCCGCGTGCGGTACGTAAAGGTGCGGAAACTCTGATTTCACTAGGCGTTGAAACTCGCCCCTTCTTGATTCAATCGATAAATCCCCATGGAAACGAGCCTCAAAACTCGCGCTTTTGAGAGGTGCGTTTTTGTAAAGTCCGGGCATCCTGTCAGCGTATTATATCAAACGTTGTTTGGTAGCAAGTACCTGTGTGGCGATTTATTTACCTTAAAAGTATTGCACTTTATAAGATGTAATTGCAACCTGACTGGCAATTCAGTCAGAGTTGATGGACGGCTGGCCGGTGCAGCGCCGCCAGTTTCTCCCGTAGCCCGGTATTTCTCTTTTCCACGCGCAGATTGCGGATCGCCATGGTAACCGCCTTGCGGCTTCCCACCAGCACGACCAGCTTTTTCCCGCGCGTCACCGCCGTGTAAAGGATGCTCCGGTGGAGCATCATGTAGTGCGAGGTGTGCAATGGGATCACAACCACGGGATACTCGCTCCCCTGGCTTTTGTGCACCGAGGTCGCGTAGGCTAGATTGATCTCGTCGAGTTCGGCCGCTTCGTACTCGACCAACTTATCGAAAAAGTCGACCTTGACGCTTCCCTCTTCGCGGTCGATGCCGGCGATGCGTCCCAGATCGCCGTTGAAAACGCCTTTGTCGTAGTTGTTTCGCAGTTGCATGACCTTGTCGCCCACGCGCAGCGAAGTTCCGCCCCGCTCCAGCGCTTGGCCGGCCGGATTGACGAGCGCTTGCAGCTCGCGGTTCAAGTTGACCGTGCCGAGCAGGCCACGGTGCATCGGGGTGAGCACTTGGATCGCCTGCGCGACCTCGTCGGGCGCCAATTGCCGCGCCCGCGGAATCTCCTCCCGCACCAGTTGCTTGACCGTTTGCAGGATCTCTTCCTCGCTCTCGTGGGCAAGGAAGACGAAATCCTTGCTTTCACCGGGATCCCCCAGCAGCAAAGAATGGCCGCTCAGAATTCGGTGCGCGTTGGCAACGATCAAGCTTTCGCGCTCCTGGCGAAAGATACGCCGCAGCACTACCTTCGGAATCACGCCCGAGTCGATTGAATCCCGCAGCACGCTGCCGGGGCCGACCGACGGCAACTGATCGACGTCGCCGAGGAGAATCAAGTGGCTGTGCGGATTGACGGCGCGCAGTAGATGGTCCATCAACGAGATATCGACCATCGACACCTCGTCGATGATGACAAAATCGACTTCCAACGGACGCTCTTCGCTTCTTTGAAAGCCGCCCTCTCGAGGACTGTACTCGAGCAGCCGGTGAATCGTCATCGCTTCTTCGCCGGCGCTTTCGGCCATCCGCTTGGCGGCGCGCCCGGTGGGCGCCGCCAACAGAAAACTCACCTTGGCGCGCTTGAGAATCGCCAGCAACGCCGTCAAAAGAGTCGTCTTCCCGGTGCCGGGTCCGCCGGTGATCACCAAAACTTTTTCGCGCAAGGCTTGTTGCGTGGCGCGCACCTGGTCTTCGTCAAGGGTCACGGCCGAGGGTCCGAACAACTCGGGGCTGACGAGATCGATGGCGCCCCGGGAAGCGTCGCCTGACCGGCCCCAGGGACCGATGATTTTCTCGCCCTGCAGGAGCGACGGCGTAGCAAGCAGGCGATGAAACGCCGCCGCCACTCGCTGCTCCGCGTCGTAGAGTTCGTGGAGATAAACCCGCGTCGAGTCGTCCTCGAATCCGTCTTGAAGGATTAATTCGCCCTGCGCCGCCAGCTTATCGATCGCCGCCTCCACGGGATCTTCCTCGACGCTCAGAAGCCCCGCGGCATTACGTTTAAGCACGGTCAAAGGGACGTAGCAGTGCCCTTGGTCGACGCATTCCTTGAGCACATGAAGCACGCCGGCTTGCAGCCGCAGAGGAAAATCACCCTGGATGCCGATGTTATGGGCGATGCGGTCGGCGATCACGAAGCCTACGCCGTGAACTTCCCGGGCCAGCGCGTAAGGATTCTCTTGAACTTGAGCGATCGTATCCGCGCCAAAAACCCGGTAGATCCGCAGCGCCAACGAGGCACCAACGCCGTGACCCTGCAGGAACACCATGACGTCCTGCATGCCGCGCTGTTCCTGCCAGGCCTGCATGATGCGCCGGGCGCGCACCTCGCCGATGCCGTCGACTTCTAAAATGCGCAGGGGCTGCTCGGTCAACACCTTCAGCGTATCGAGACCGAACGCGCCGACCAACCGCTTCGCGTAAGTCGGCCCGACGCCCTTGATCAATCCCGAGCCGAGATATTTTTCGATCCCTTCGATGGTCGCCGGCTCGATCTTTCCCCAATGATCGACCTGAAACTGCAACCCGTAGCGGGGGTGGCGCTTCCAAGTGCCCGTGACCTTGATTTCCTCGCCCTCGGAGACCGGAAAGATTGTACCCACCACCGTCGTGCTCGGACCGCCGTCAGCGTCCAAGCGCGCGACGGTATAATGCGTTTCCGGATGTTGATAAGTGATCCGGCCGATGGTGCCCTGAAGCGTTGTGGTCTGTTGATCCGGCATCGGCAACTCCAAGCCGGTATCCTACGCGAAAGCGCTGGCGCGGTAAACGGCGGCGGCCTTGCGTTTTCACGGTGGAGAGATAGAATTTCGCTCAAATCGCGCATGTCCGCCGTCGTCGATAAATTTTGCCAATTCCGCGCCCAACCCATTCGCTGATCCCGCGACCGACCGCCGCCGTTTTCTTCGGCCCAAGCGCCGAGGAGAAATAGGAGACGCATCCCATGATTTTGGAAAATATTTGGTTCGAAGCAGTCTTGATCTTTGTGTTGATCCTGGCCAACGGCTTCTTCGCCGCGTCCGAGATCGCCATGATCGCCACCCGCAAGAGCCGCATCGACACTCTCCTGGGAAAAGGCGTCAAATCGGCCGCCGCCGTGGCGCGTTTGAAGAACGACCCCGACCGTTTTTTGGCCACCGTGCAGATCGGCGTTACCGTGGTCAGCTCCTTGGCCTCGGCCATCGGCGGCGCGGCGGCCATCGGTTTTTTTAAGCCACAGATCGAATCTCTGCCTTTGCCCTGGGTCGCCCGCTGGGGCGAAGCCATCGCCATCTTGGTCGTCGTCGTGCCCATCTCGTATTTCTCCCTGGTGCTCGGAGAGCTGGTGCCGAAATCCCTCGCGCTGCGCTTTTCGGAACAGATCGCTTGTGCCGTGGCGCCGCCCATCGAATTCCTAGCCCGGATCAGTGCGTTTTTCGTGAAGACACTCACGGTATCGAGCAACGCCGTGCTGTGGATCTTCGGCGGCAAGGAAGCTGGAGGAGCCAGTTTCATTTCTATCGACGAAGTCAAATCGCTGATCCGTGAAGGGGCCGCCAGAGGCATCTTTAACGAGACCGAACAAGAGTTGATTCATAGTGTCTTCGAATTCGCGGACACCCCGGTCAAAGCGGTGATGATCCCGCGCACTGAGATTCACGCGCTTGAAGTTCACGCTTCCTTGGCCGAGGTCGCCAAGAGTTTTATCGACAGCGGCTTTTCGCGGATCCCCGTATACGAAGGCGAATTGGACCGGGTCATCGGGATTCTCTACAACAAGGATATTTTCAAGGCGCTGCAAGAAAAAACCGATTTGCGCATTCGCGATAACCTGCATCCCGCGTTTTTTGTGCCGAGTTCGCTGCCGATCAGCGAGCTGTTGAAGCAATTGCAGCGCCGCCATCTCGCCATCGCCCTGGTGGTCAACGAGTTCGGCGAGATCGAAGGCTTGGCTACGCTGGAAGACCTGTTGGAGGAGATCGTCGGCGAGATCCGCGACGAGTACGACCGCGAAGAACGGGGCCCCGTGGAACGGCTGCCCGACGGTTCCATGGTCATTGTCGGCTCGGCGCTGCTCAAAGACTTGAAGTCCGACTTCGACTTGCCATTTGAAGAATCGCCCGACTACCATACGCTCGCGGGTTTTGTCTTGGCGCAGCTTAAACGCATCCCGCGCGGCGGCGAGAATGTCGAACACAACGGTTACCGGCTCACGATCGTCGACATGGAGGGAAGGCGGATCGTGAAGATCAAGCTCGAAGAAACCAAACCATCCTGACTCGAAGGGTCTCAAGACTCGGTTATTCTGGCTTTTATGTGAAGCAGGGCTCGGAGATCGCACCACAGAGGCGCGGGACGTGAGAAAAAATCCCTTTTCGCGAAAATCAGCAGTTGCAAGCATTTGATTTCATTGAGGCCAAATTTGCAATTTTGATGGATTTTGAATTTTTTCTCATGACCGCGGAGGGCGCGGAGTAAAGAGTTTTCGTTTATAAAGTTCTCCGAACTCTGTGAACTCTGTGTCTCTATGGTGAATACTTCTTCACAGGAAACCCAGAAGCACCCAAGACTCAAAGCGATGCGGCCATCGCAACGAATCAATAGCAACGAAGTTCGACCTCGTTGCCGTCCGGATCGAGAAAATAGACGGAAGTCGCCCGGCCGCGCGCGCCCCAGCGCGACACCGGCCCTGCACGGATTGGGATTTCTTTTTCCTTCAAATATTCGACGATGCCGGGAAAATCCTCCGCCCCGATGACCATGCAGAAATGATTGAGGTTACCCGCGAACTTCTCGCCGCTGATATTGCCGGCGGCGGGATCCTTGATCGGGAAGAGATCGATGATGGTGTCGTCGGTGATGCGCACCGATGGAAAGCTGACCTTCCCCGCTGTGAATTCATCGACACGCTCCGGCTGCAAACCTAGAGTTTCGGTGTAAAACTTCAGCGACCGGTCGATATCGCGAACGTTGAGCACGATGTGGTCCAGCTCGATGATTTTGATCTTTTCCATTGCTGAACTCCTCTGTCCGGCTTGGGTAAATTTTCTGACCTTCAGTACCCCTCTGACCAAGGCTCTTATCATTCTCGCGCCGAGACGCCAAGTCATGCCCTGATTCCCATCCCGCACAACGTACTCTGTAATGCCTTGAACCTAGAAGCACGCGGCTATACAATTTTTGACAAACCCAATGGAGGCTCGCCGTGGAAGAAGCTAAGATTTTAAAAAATCGATAGCTGGTTATCCCGGTCCACATCCGCAAAAAATTCGGCTTGAAACCGAGAGATTCCGTCAAGTTTTTTGATTACGACGGCGCGATCCACATCATACCGTCCACCAAAAACCCAGTGAAACAAGGCATCGGCATCCTTCCAAGGCGACCCTCTTTATCAAAAAAACTATTGGACTACAGGGCACAGGAGTAACTCGTTGCCATTGAGGTTAGATTCTTCGAGCACGACCAGTTCATCGGAACTCATCCCGTCCCGCGGGCTTGACCTGCGTCGCACGGCGGACAATACTCACTACGGATGCCTATTCGCACGTTTCGGCACAAGGGATTAAAGCGGCTTTACGAATCGGGCGAGAGGAGAGACATTCCCTCCCCGCTCGCCGAGAAGATAGGCGACATACTGCTGGCGATCGATGAGGCGACCCGACCGGGGGAGGTGGGATTGTTTCCCGGTTGGCGTCTTCATCCTTTGAAAGGTGACTTGAAAGGCTTTTGGAGCGTCAGCGTAAGCGGCAACTGGCGCATTGTTTTTCGTTTCGAGAAGGGTGACGCGTTCGATATTGATTTGATCGACTATCATTGAGAGGAGACTTTGAAACATGCCCATGAAAAAACCCCCACATGTGGGCGGCCTGATCCGCCGCCAAGTAATCAAACCGCTTGGGCTCACAGTGACCGAAGCGGCAAAGCTGCTCGGCGTCGGGCGACAGGCTCTTTCCAGCTTACTTAATGAGAAGACGGCGCTTACCAGCGATATGGCTCTTCGGGTCGAAAAGGCATTCGGCCCAAAGATGGAGCATCTTATGCGGATGCAGCTTGCATATGATCTCGCACAAGCGCGGCATCATGAAAGCAGGATCAAGGTCAAACGCTACGAAACGTTAGAACTTGCCGTTCGTTGAACAGAATTACCCAGTGTTAAAAATTCGGGCCCGCTGCTTTTCGCCACAAAGTCGGGAGTCCGTAGTACGGATGCAACCTGGTAAAATCTAGCAGTAAAAGCGTCGGGTGGGAAAAGTCCCGGATTACGTTTCGCTCTATCCGGGCTCGAGCGACTCTACGGCGGCGGGGTACGGTCGATGGCTTCCAACTCCTTCATCAACGCTTTCATTTCCTGCGGCGCGCCGACGCTGATTCTCAAACAGTCCTCGAGTCCGGGCGCTTCGAAGTAGCGCACCAGGATGTTGTTGCGCTTGAGCGCCTCGTAGACGCCTTTCAGATTCACGCCCTTCATCTGAGCCAGAATGAAATTGGCCTGCGACGGGTAGACATGGTAGCCCAATCGCTTGAGACCCGAGGTAAGCTTATTGCGGCTCGACTGAATGCGCCTGACGTTGCGCGTCATCCAAGGAATATCTTGCAGAGCCGCCGTCGCGGCAACCATGCTCAAACGGTTCACGTTGTACGAGTCCTTCACTTTCATCATGCCCGAAATGAGTTCTTCCGGCGCAAAACCGAGTCCGATGCGCATGCCCGCGAGCGAAAACGACTTGGAGAAACTGCGCAGCACGACAAGATTGGGTAGACGGCGGATAAGCGGCAGCGATGACGCGCCCTCGCTCCCGGCGAAATCGACGTAGGCTTCGTCGACGACGAGAATTCCGGAAATCTTCCGGGCGAGTTGCTCGATCTCTTGCAAACCCGCAAGCGTTCCCGACGGCGCGTTGGGATTGCATAGAAAAGTGAGCGCCGCGTTCTGCGCGGCTAAACTTTCCGGCAGGGAAAAGTCGCTCGGGTAATCGACCGCCGCGCGCACTCCATCCTGGATCTCGATCAAGGTATCGTAGAGCGAATAGGTGGGGACCGGAAAAGCCACGCGGTCCCCGGGGCCGACGAAACTGCGCAGCAGCATCGTGAGAATCTCGTCGGAGCCGTTGCCGGCGATGATGTTTTCCGGGCGGACGCCGTAAACCTTGGCAGCCGCGGCGCGGAGCGTGTCGCTCAGGGGCTGCGGATACAAACGTAACGATCCGTTGGTCGCCTTGCGTAGCGCCGCCAACACGCGCGGCGACGGCGGATAGGGGTTTTCATTGGTGTTGAGCTTGATGATGCTATCACCGCGCGGCTGTTCCCCGGGGACATACCCCGTCATCGCGGCGATATTCGGTTTGAAATAACGTGACATAGAGGGGAATCTTAACCAGAGGTAGGGCCCTTTTCAAACCGCCGCTGCATTATACCGATAGAAGAATTAGCCAATCTGGCCAGCCGGTCCCTTCAGGGATGCCCCCAGCGCTTAAGCTCCATTGAAGACATTATTGAAGAAATTAGTGTCCAAGATGTGCAACTTTGTCCATATATTGTCGTTTTTAACGGTTACGATCCCGCAAGGGCCACGAACCGGGCTGTAAGTGATTGATTTTATGGGGTTCAGTTTTTTTGTAGTGGCACGTATTTGGCACATAGCCAGTCTGATCCAATCTGCCGTCAGGGAGTCATTTGATCTCGGGATTTCCTATGGAACCAGTCAAGTACCAGCGCAACGCGCTGTCGGTCCAGTTGCTGAACGAGATCGATATTCTGCTGACGCAGGTGCGCCTGGCGGAACTTTATCTGAAGCAAGCGCAAGCCACTGCGGCAGATCACGTCGCGCGCACCCACGAGCGGTACGAATCGGAGTTGGAGACTCTACGTGCCGGGATCAGTCAAAAAGAACGCTCCCTTGACGAAAGCTCGGCACGCATCGCCGCGACGGAACAGCTCCACCTCCAAATCCAAGATCTGCAAGCCCGTTTGAAAGAGCATCGACGGCTGCTCGAACAGAGGGATGGAGATTTCCAGCGGGTGACGGCGGAGCTGGTAACGTCGCGTTCGCAAATCACCCAACTGCAATCGGCGAACTCCGAAGCGCTCACCACCGCGCGCGACGCGGAGCGAGTTCGCCAAGACTTGCAAACGGAGATCGGCAAGCTTCGCAATGAAATAGGACAAATGACCTGCGAACTGCGGCAGCACCAGTCCGCAGCGCAAGAATCGGAGCGATGTCTTCAAGACCAACTGGGGCGGCTTAAGGATGAACTAACGCAAGCGCAAGTCCTGGTTTCCACAAGAGAAAATGACTTGCAGCAAACGCGAGCCGGGTTTGAAGCCCGACTCGCGGAGTTACAAACAGCGCTCGGGCAAAATGACCAGGCCTTACAAGAGCGCCACGCCGCCATCGCGGAACTCCAGCGCAGCTTCGAAATCCATATCCATGATTTGAGAGGCGAGCTCGATCAAAAACGAACGCTGCTGGAAAGCCGCGAAGGCGAGCTGCAGCAGCTTCGACCCCAGCTGGCGGACTTGCAGGCGCGCATCGACCATCTCGAGCTCGCTAATCAGGAAGCTGTGGTAGCGGCTAGTCATTTCGACTTTGCGCGACGGCGATACGAAGCCGAACTGAAAGAGCTAAGAAACGAAATCAATCACAAAGATCAGAGATTGGCGGAACAGCAAGCCACCGGCCGAGCCCTGGAAGAATCCCGCCGAAACGAGATCGCAGAGCTGCAAAACACGCTGGCTCAAAACCAGAGCGTCCTCGACAAGAGCGGTGCGAACCTGCGTCAGACTCAGGCTCAACTTGCTAGCTTGCAGCAGCGAATTCCCGAATTGCAGGCCGAAGCGCGCACCGGGGTTGAAGCGCGGCTCGCGGAACTAGAGACCGCTCTAGCCGAGAAAGATCGAGCTTTGCAAGAGCGCGATGCCATGGTCGCCGCGATCGAAAGCGATCTCCGGGCGAAGATTCACGACCTTGGCAGTCAGCTGGCGCAGAAACGCGACTTGATCGCCGGCCAGGAGAGCGATTTCGCGGCACTGCGAACCGAGCTCAGCGAGAAGGACCGATCGCTGGCGGAACGGCAAGCCAAACTGGAGGCCCACGAGGCGGATCATCAAGCTGAGACGGAAGCGCTGAAAGTACAGCTTGCCCACAGCCGCGGCCTGCAGGAAAGCAAAGAACGCGAATTAGAACAGGTTCTCAGTGAGCAATCGGCCCTGCGGGAACGGATAGCGCAATTGGAGGCTGCCGGCCGGGACGCCGAGGCTTCCGCCAACCGCCAGACTGAAGCGCTACGCTTCAGCCTTGAATCTGAGTTAAACGAATTGCGTACGACCGCCGCTGCCACGAAGCGTAGTTTTGTTGAACGGGAAGCGGAGCACCATAGCGTCCTCCAGCGCCACGCCAGCGAAATCGCGGAGCTGCGCGCCCAGTTGGCCGATCGAGAAAGTTCCCTTGAGCAGCGCACCGGCGAACTTCAGGAAGCGCGAACCGAAACAGTTGCGTTGCGCGAACAAGCGGCGCAGCTCGATGTGTCGCAAAAACAAACCGAGCGCTTGCTGGCTGTGCAGGCGGAACAGATCCGTCAACGAGTGCGCGCGGAATTCGAGGATCTCGACGCCCGCCTAGAGAGCAAGGACCGCGAACTGCAAGCCGTCCGGGAGAGCGCCGCTGAGCTGCAAGCAAGCCTCAACTCGCAGCTAAGCGCGCTGCAAGCTCAACTGCTGGAAAAACAGCGGCAGCTCGAAAACACCACCGGCGAGAGCGCCGATCTCAATTCCAGTGTGAGCGGCTTGTCCGAGCAGGTTGCTCAGTTGGCATCCGCTGCCCGGGACGCGGAATCGCGAGGCGCCGCGGAGATGGAAGGCGTTCGTCTGGAGCATCAAGCGGCGCTGCTCGACCTTCGAGAAGAGCTGCGCGGAAAACAGCACGCTCTGGCCGAACGAGAAGCGCGGTCAACGGAGCTTGAACAGCGCCTCGGCACGCACATCTCCGACTTGGAAACAGAGCTCGCTGCAAAACAACGCTTGCTGGAACAACGCGAGGAAGCGCTGAACACGGTAAATTCCTCTGCCGTGGCGTTACAAGAACGTCTCACCCGCCTCGAAGCCTCAAGCCGCGATGCGCAAGGCGCCAGAGCCAAAGATGCGGACCTCATGAGGGCGACTCTGGAGGCTGAGCTAGCCGACCTGCGAAGCGAACTCCAACAGAAGGACCGGGACCTTGACCAGCGCCAGGCTTTCGTTGACCACTTGGCACAGGGACACAAAAGCGATATTCAAGCGCTAGAAACTAAACTCGCCGAGCTACGGCACGTCGCCGAGAACCGCGCCACAGAGCTTGACCGAGCAACCTCAGAGCGGCAACGGCTACTCAGCCGCATCGATCAATTGGAGAGCGCGGCCGCGGACACCGAAGCGACGGCCATCAGCCGGGTTGAACAAATCACCCTACGCTATGAGGCTCAGATGGCCTCTTTGCAGATTGAAATCGAACAGAAAAGGGCGTCGGTGCTAGCTGAGCAAACGGGGGCCGAAGACCGGGAACGCCTGCACGCGGAATATGAGGCGCAACTGGCAGCGCTGCGGGAGGAACTCAGCCAGAGGGAACGATCCGACAAGGATCAAAGCATGGCGGAAACGGCGCAAACCAAACCAGGCCAAACCTTTCACTCCCGTAGTGACCGCCGGTGGCGACCCTCTGGCGGGTGGAAGCGGCGCTGGAAAACCTAGCCGGCTCGCGCCGTCGGCTCGCTTCTCAATCTTTCGGGGGGTAAGTTATGGGTACTCAAAAATTGCCGAAAACGTCGCCGAGGGTGGACTCGTCAACCTGTTTATTCTTACCGAAAGTCATGTGATAGAAGGAAAGTTATGATGCAAACAGACCGGGTGCCCACAGGCATCGCAGGCTTCGATGGCCTGGTCGAGGGTGGCCTTCCCAAGGGCCGGTCGATTCTCATCACCGGCGAACCTGGAACGGGCAAGACGATTTTTTCGCTTCAGTTCCTCTTCGAAGGACTTCTGCGCGGCGAGCGGGGCATCTATGTCGCCGCCGACGAAGAGCCGATGGACATCCTCGAACAAGCCGCCTCACTCGGTTGGAACTTAGAAGAGTATGTCGAGAAGAAAGAATTTGCGATCCTGACCGCCGGCGCCTACCTGAGCTCGGTGTCCGGCGGGCCCAAAGATCGCCAGATCGACATCCACAAGGCCATCGGCGACTTGGCGAAATTCGTCAATCAGCTGGAAGCCAAACGCCTTGTCCTGGATCCCGCCGGCCCCTTCGTGATGCTGCGCGACACGGCCACCCGGATTCAAGATCAGACTCGCCTGTTGATCAAACTGCTACGCACCTCCATGCCGACCACCAACCTGCTGACCTCCTACGCGGTGCCGCGAACCGGCGAGCGGACCATGCGGGGCATTGAAGAATATATGGTCGCCGGAGTCGTCGTTCTGGAGATGATTTGGCGGGAGGAGCGGCTGGCGCGCAGCCTGATCGTCGGAAAAATGCGCTGCACGGACGCAAAACCGGTCCAGCATGAGTTCGATATCGTGAAAGGTAAAGGTATCGTACTGCTAGAACATGCTTAGCGCGGGGCGATTTCTGTTACTCGCCGATGATGAACGTCAAGCGGGGCACGGCCGTGCCGCCGGTCACGATCGTGCCCGACATATGGATCGGTGATCGAGGTTCAAGATTATCAAACCGCCGTACCCCAAGACACATGCGCGCCACGTTCAACTTCCTTGAATTGCCGAAACAAAGTAGAGAATAATCGCTCCCGATTCTCGTTCGCCGCCTCGCTTGACAGCAACGGGATCGATGCTTAACTTTTTCGCAAGTTTAGGCCAAACATATGCGCCTCGATAAGCTCACCACCAAGTCACAAGAAGCGTTGCAGCAAGCCCAGCTCCTGGCGGAAAAACGCAACCACCAAGCCATTGACGTGGAGCATCTGCTCTTCGCGTTGCTAGGCCAAAAGGAAGGCGTGGTCTTCTCGCTGCTGCAGAAACTGGGCGCTCCCGCCGGCACGCTGGTGGATCGCTTGCAGAAAGCGTTGGACCGTTTGCCCCAGGTAACCGGCGCCGCCGGCCAGACCTTCATCACGCCGCGCTTGAAGAAGATCATCGAAGGCGCGGAAGCCGAAGCCGAAGCGCTCAAAGATGAATACGTCTCCACCGAGCATTTGTTACTATCGATGGTGCAGGAGAGCGGCGAGAGCGGAAAGATCCTGCGCGAGCTCGGTGCCTCGCGCGATAAGATCCTCAACGCCATGGTCACCATCCGCGGCGCCCAGCGCATCACCGATCCCAACCCGGAAGAAAAATATCAAGCGTTGGAAAAATACAGTCGCGACTTGACCGATCTCGCGCGCAAGGGAAAGCTCGACCCGGTGATCGGGCGCGACGACGAGATCCGCCGCGTCATCCAGGTGCTGTCGCGCCGGACGAAAAACAATCCGGTCCTCATCGGCGAGCCGGGCGTCGGCAAGACCGCCATCGTCGAGGGTCTCGCGCTGCGCATCGTCAACGGCGACGTGCCGGAGGGCCTCAAAGAAAAACGCCTGGTGGCGCTCGACTTGGGTGCGCTGATTGCCGGAGCGAAATTCCGCGGCGAGTTCGAGGACCGCCTCAAGGCCGTCCTCAAGGAAGTCACCGAAGCCGCCGGCCAGGTCATTCTTTTCATCGACGAGATGCATACCCTAGTGGGCGCGGGCGCCGCCGAAGGCGCGATGGACGCCTCGAACATGCTCAAGCCGGCGCTGGCCCGCGGCGAGCTGCGCTGCGTCGGCGCGACGACGCTGGATGAGTACCGCAAGCGCGTCGAAAAGGACCCGGCGCTGGAGCGCCGGTTTCAGCCGATCTACGTCGGCGAACCTTCGGTGGAAGACACCATCGCGATCCTGCGCGGCCTGAAGGAACGCTATGAAGTGCACCACGGCGTGCGGATCAAGGACGCCGCCATTGTGGCCGCCGCGACGCTCTCGCACCGCTACATTTCCGACCGCTTCCTTCCCTACAAGGCCATCGACCTGATTGACGAAGCTGGGGCGGCGCTGCGCATGCAGATCGACTCGATGCCGGTCGAGATTGATCAGATCGAGCGGCACATGCGGCAGCTCGAG
>JAUYJC010000162.1 GCA_030688735.1 Deltaproteobacteria bacterium | reverse complement strand
ACGCCGAAAGGCGCGCTTTCTAAAGTGCCAGGATAGTTTCCAGGCCGCGGCCAAACTACACTCTCCGACGATCGAAACGATTAAGATTCCATGCGGTTCAGAGGAGTATGAAGGTTACCTTGCCCATCCGGTCAATCCCGCTCCGGGCAAATGGCCGGTAGTTTTTCTAATCGGCGGCGCCGATGCTTTCTCCGAAGAGCTTTACTTCGACGGCAGGCCCGCGACCGAACGCGGCTGGGCGCTCGTTCTTGTCGACACACCGGGGCGAGGCTCGTCGATTTACGTCAAAGGAATTCCGTCCCGGCCCGATTATGAAGTCCCAGTCAAGGCGTGTGTCGACTACCTGGTCTCCCGGCCTGAGCTGGACCCGAACCGAATCGCGGTGATCGGCATCAGCATGGCGGGCTACTATGCGCCGCGCTCAGTCGCATTCGAGCCGCGTGTAAAGGCGTATATCGGCTGGTCGGGCTGCTACAGCGTGCTGGACGACCTCTATGAGTTCTGTCCAAATCTGCGGGCAACTGTGCGACGCCTTCTCGGCGGCGTCACCGATGAGCAGGCCCGGGAGCAGCTCAAGGCTTTCACCATGGAAGGCTTCGCGCAAAATATAAAATGTCCAACGCTAATCACTCACGGTGGGCGCGACATACGCATGAGCGTTGAAGGCGCCAAGCGGCTCTTTAATGAGATAGGTGCCAAGGACAAGACTTTGAAAATCTACGACGACCCGAAAGCCGGCGGAACAATTCATTGCAGCCACGACTACTGGGCACACCATGTGCCGTACATGCTCGACTGGCTCGAAGAGCGCCTGTAAGAGGGTTTAGGGTCTGACCCTGAACCCTCTCGGAGAGCTTTGCCGGCGTAAACCAGGGGGACTCTCTTCTTTTCACAGACCTGCGACGCTAGGTTTGCATTCGCTCTCACCTCCCCAACATTTGCTTCATGCGCCCCACGATCTCGGGCGGCTGATCGACGACCTCTTTGGCCAGCTTTTCGAGTTCATCGCTAAAGTTTGGGTCGATCTCCAGCTTCCTCTTTTCCGCGTCGGCCAAGACGGCTTTATCTTTGATAGTCTTCTCGAAGGCCTGGCGTAATATGTTCACCCTGTCAGCCGGGGTTTTCGGCGGAAGAAGATAAGGGCGACCGAAGTCACCCGCGGCCAAAACGAGCGTGGCCAGGCGCCTGGCGGGCTCGTTAGATTTGTGTTGGTCCATCAGTTCATAAATGGTCGGGACATCTTTAAGCCTTGATTCCCGTTTTTTCCCGGTCTGCATCAGCACGCGCACAAAGCCCGTCTTGCGCCAGGTGTGGAACGGCTCGCGGGCGAAAAAAGCCGTGATCGTGCGCGCACTGCAGATAACCTCGCCTCTCTCGATCCCCAGGTCGACGTCCGAGCCGGACTGATATCCCGTGATAATAGTGAATTTCGTCCCGATGACTTCATCCAATAGCTTGGGGACAAAGTAGGCCGTCGCGGTTGTCCCACTCGCCCCGCACTTCGCGGCTTCGGAAGCCTTCACGATGTCTCCGATCGATTTGTAGGGGGCATCGGCGCGCATGTAAAGAAGGTGATTCGAGGTCACGGGGCTGCCGATCCAGATAAATTTGCTCCAATCAAACTGCACCTCCGGGCGGCCGATTACCTGATCCAGGTAGAGGGAGGGGAAAAACGCGCCGACGGTCAGTCCGTCGGGCTTGGCGACATTATAGACGTGATTCGCCGCGATGAGAGAGGCGGCCCCGGCCATGTTCTGCACGATGATATTGGGGCTGCCTGGGATGTACTTGGGCATGTGTTGGGCGAGAAGCCGGGCATAGAGGTCGAAGGCGTCTCCCGCCTTTGTTCCAACGATAATGCTCACGGTCTTGCCCTGGTAAAAGGGAGCTTGAGCTGCTCCCGTAGAAACCCAGAACAGAACGCAACAGAGAGTAGTAAAAAACTTCATCATAAAACTTTCCTTTCTACGTTACGCCTTGCCGCCACCTCGATACCAAAAAATTTCTTCTCTCGGATTCAGGGGACATAATACTGATTTCAGATGACCAAAGAAAGTGGAGAAAATATGCCGAGAGCCCAGTCTCGATTCGGGCCTACCATGAACGGCTTACTCGCCGCCCGCCGATCTCGCTGGTCACAGGGCCGACTTGCAGCCATGACAAGCAGCAGAAAGTTGACGCTCGTGCCATTTATGGGTAGGATACTCTGGCTATGACGGCCATTGCAAAAAAACTCGATGCCAGGCTCAACCGGTGGGCACCTGAAACGGCTAAGAAGGTTCAGCAACTCGTGGCTGAAATCATTGAACTAGCCGACCACGATGCGCTCGACTTGGTCCGTTCGCGCAAGGTCGAGCAGGAAGTTCTCGACATTATCGATGGCCGCAAAACCGGGTGAGGTCTGGCTCGCAGACTTGGGTCTGGCCGCAAAGACCCGTCCCGTCGTTATTCTTTCGCGAGATGATCCACAAGCGCCTCGCGCGCTCGTGACGTACATTCCCCTCACCACACAAGATCGCGGTAGCCGTTACGAAATTGAACTTGGCAACCTCAGGTTCTTGAGAGAAACATCGGTCGCCAATGTTCAAGGCATCGGTTCTATTCCCTCTGTTCGATTGCAGAGAAGGCTCGGTTCGCTACCCGACGAGACTCTGGAGAAAATCAAGCAAGCTGTCCGTTTAGCCTTGAATCTCTAACGGGCGAGGAGTGGCTTTGAAAACCAGCACGCACCGCCCGCATTATTTGTATCACTCGCCACGATAACTTAAGTTTCATGCTTTCCGGGCCCGCACGAAACTGAATCCATCCGGCAGAATCTTGCGTTCGAAGTCTGCAAAGCCGGCTTCCGCCAACCATTCCCGGTGCTCGCGCTCCGTGTAAGCCTGGCCTTGATCGTAGATGTTTAGATAAACGAGATTGCGCATCACCGAGCCCAGGGGAGAGGTGCCCGAGTCGTCCACCATATCGCCGCGAATGTAAATCGCTCCTCCGGGACGCACCACCATGCCGACGTTTTGCAGAGCGCGCCGCGCCTGCTCGCGCGAGATCACCTGAATAAAGGAACTCAGGACGGCGGCGTCGAAAGCGCCGCTCGGACTCTCATTGATAACGTCGCTGCTCTGCACCTGAACACGGTCGCTCGCGCCCGCCTCCTCGACGATCCGCCGGGTGATCGGTGCTACCGTCGGCAGCTCCGCGACGGCCGCCTGCATTTGAGGATACGTTTCGGTGACGGCGATGGCCAGGCCGCCGGAGCCGCCGCCAACATCCAGAAGCGTGCGGTGCGATGATAAATCAAAGTTCGCCGTCAACTCGCGTCCTCGGCGCAGCGCTTGGGCATGATTACTCCGGTAGAATGTTTCCAATTCCGCCGCGGATGCGCCGGCGAAGTCGAGCTTGGCCTGCGGCGCTCCCGTCCGGATCGATTCCGCGGTGCGCAGCCCGGCCTGCCAATTGTTCAAAAGCACTTCATGTTTCCCGCCGCGATAGGTGGATAGACCGCGAACCAAAAAATGATTCGCTTCGCTAGAGTTGGAGAAAAGGCCGTTTTCCACTTTCAACAGTCGGGCAGCTGCCAGCGCGTAGAGGAGCGACTTGAGCTTGTCCGCTTCGACACCGAGCTTGTCGGCGAGTTGCTCGGACGACAGCGGCCCGTCCTTGAGCGGAGTAAAAAGGTCCAGCCGGATTCCCGCCAGCAGCGCGAACGACGGCCAAACCGCCCATTCGAGTTCTTCGAGGGTCGTCGGTTTAGGGTCTGAATCTGTCATTCTGCCACCTTAATTACTAAACAGCTCGTTGACAAGCAGCCATCCGGTTGACGACGAGCAAATCCTGAAGAGGATGAGGTGATGTTCTACAAGCTAAAGGCAAGATAATCGAGTCGTGGAAGTCTGCGCCGGCGACGCCCCCGTTTCCCTTTCTGGACCCGATGGACTTCTTCTACAAGTCGGAGAAACAACACACCGTCACAGCCGCCCCGCTTCCAGAAAGCTAAAGTACCCGTTTCGGTTGAAGATGATGTGATCCAGCAACGTGATGCCCATTACGAGTCCCGCTGCCTTGAGTTGCTTCGTTACCTCAACGTCGGACGCCGACGGTTCGAGACTGCCCGCTGGATGGTTGTGCGCGACGATGATCGCCGAAGCGCGATCAGACAGCGCGTCAGCGAACACCTCGCGCGGGTGAACCGGCGTCCGGTCAATCAAACCTATAGACACGACGCGGATGTTCAGGATCTCGTTCGCGCCGTTGATGCTGGCACAGAGAAAGTGTTCCTGCTTGCGGTCGGCGTAATGGCGCACATGGGGAAGAAGATCGGCGGGGGTCTCGATCTTAGCGCCCTCCGGCTTGATACGACGGCGTGTAAACTCCAGCGCCGCAAGTACTATTGTAGCCTTCGCGTCACCCACAC
Source organism: Deltaproteobacteria bacterium (assembly GCA_030688735.1). Taxonomy (GTDB): domain Bacteria; phylum Desulfobacterota; class Binatia; order UBA9968; family UBA9968; genus JACPFE01. The sequence continues at coordinate 1,481 of JAUYJC010000162.1, read as the reverse complement.
CGTCGAACTCGCGGAGATCCTCGGCCCGGACACGGAGTCCCTTCTCGTCAATTACCTTCGCCAACTTCTCCGCGAGCTTCATCACGTCCATCCCCGGCGTGCCTTTGCCAAGCAGCACGGCAAGCAGTTCCTGATCGCTCAAGGCCGCAGCCCCTTTGCGAAGGAGCTTTTCGCGAGGGCGATCCTCCGCGGGAATGTCACTGATGCGCTTGCTCATGGTGTCACGCTGCGAACGACAAATGGGCGTCGATCACGGTCACCGCCATGATGTCGAAGATTCCGCCCGTGTCCGTGTATTTGGGATCGGCAAGTTCCTCGTAACGTCCGCGATCATCGTAGGCTGTCTGAATCTCACCGTTGACTTGGCCGCGATATGCCCCTTCGAGATAGATCTGGTCGTCACGGTGCGCGCGGACGGTGGTTCGGATAACCGGGTCGGCGGATTTTTCCTCGGTGACTTCTTTGATGTAGAGGGCTTCTTCGTCGCTGATCTTATACTTGGCACGGATGTCCGCGATCATCTCCTGCACGGATGCCTTTATGGGTGGCGGGCCAGTGCCCTTCCTGCCTCGGCCCGGCCTCAGTTTCACTGTACCGGTGCTGGTCGTGACGCCTTGATACTCGACGGCGGCCTTGATCACTTCCGTTTGGCGAATTTGTTTCATCAGATCGGACACGCTGCCTTGCTTGATGAGTTGCGGGCCGACGTATTCCGCAAACATGGCGAACTCTTTGATCTCTGGTGCGTAGGTGAAAAAGCTCGTGAGGAAGTGAAACACCTTCACGAAGCGGGCGAGCAGATAGACGAACGACTTGCGGTCGTCCCAGCTGGCGAGCTTTGCCTGAAAGCGCACCCGCAACGCATTGACTTGAAATTGCACCTGCGCATCCGTACCGGTCGTAAGCAGCTTGAGGAAGTTAGCAGCATCCTTTTGCGTGATCACGCCAGTGGCGAGAATCTCCGCGTGCAGTTTCGGGCAGAGGGCCGGGTCCGGCTCTTCCGGTTCGAAGGGAGTGCCCTTTCGATACTTTGCGAAGGCCTTCAGGATGGCGTTGGCGTTGTTAGTGAAGTCCACCACGACCACGTCTTTCTTGCCTTCATGGCAGCGATTCAGGCGGGAAACCGTCTGCACGGCATTGCGGTCCACGACGGGTTTGTCGAGGAACATGCCCGCGAGCAGCGGTTGGTCGAATCCGGTTTGGAATTTGCTCGCCACGACCATGATCCGGTAATCTTCGCCCTCGAACCGGTCTTCGATGAGCTCGCCCGGTTGTAGTCCGTTTACGGCGTATTCGCTGAAGGCCTCGTTGGTCTCCGGGTGGACGAAATCCGAGAAGGCGTAGAGCACCTTGTAATCCGCGCCGCGCTCCTTGAGCTTTTCCTTGATGATATTGAAATAGCGCAATCCGGCCACTCGGGAACTCGTGACGATCATCGCCTTGGCTCGGCCGCCGATGAGCGGCATCACTTTCTCCTCGAA
>JAUYJC010000147.1 GCA_030688735.1 Deltaproteobacteria bacterium | reverse complement strand
ATCCCGAGCGAATACGAGGGATCTAGGAAAGATTTCTCTCTTCGTTCGAAATGACAATGCTCTTCCTTTGCGGCCTTGGCGTCTTTGCGGGAGATATTCCGAGTTTGGGTTACGGTTGTTCGCCGGAGGCGAACCTCTTTTTCCCAGCCCAGTCTGGGGAAAGGCGTGTACTACTATCGTTGATAATTTGCGCGGCTCGCGCAAATTTCCCGGAAGTCGGATACTCTCGGATTCGGATATTGCTCTCGCCAAGGCGCCAAGACGCTAAGCGACAGGCCCAAGGCCTGTCATCCCGAGCGAATGCGAGGGATCTAGGAAAGATTTCTCTCTTCGTTCGAAATGACAATGCTCTTCCTTTGCGCCTTTGCGAGAGATATTCCGAGACCGACCGGTGCGCGAAGCGCACCTACGAAAACCTTCGCGTCCTTCGTGGTGAAATCTGTTTCTACTTTTTGGTTGCGGCGTAGCCGCGCTTGGTCCTTCGTGGTGAAAACTGCTCCACACTAAACCCAGAAGACCCGAAAAAAAAGAGATGGCTGGCGCAACCTGACTTGCAGTCTGAGGCGCCGAAGCGTTTGAGCACGACGGTTGCGCCAAGGAGCGCACCGATCCGTTGATTTTGCCGGCATTCCTGATGGGCCGCGGGCGGATAGACGATGATTTTATCGACGTGCGCTTCCGGTAGCTTGAGTAGAGGATCGATATGCCAACGAATCTTTTTCTTTCGCGTCAAGTGGCGCTTGAGCCGCGCCGCCAAGCCGCCCATCGCGCTGCCGGTGTAGACATAGGTCCCTTTGGGAAACAGCGCGACGCCTAATTTTCCGACGCGCAAGGTTTTCTTCCGCGTAAAAGAAATGATCAGACTGTAGCAACCGGGTCGCGATGGAATAATCGCTCGGCGCGCCAATTTTCACTCTACTTCAATCGATCCATCGGCCGCCGCAATTCCTGCTTTCAACCGGGACAGGACATCGCCACGAGGTCTTCGGGAATCTCGCCGCAATATTCGATAGCGACGTTTTTACCTTTGGTGTGGAGCAACGCTTTGTAAATTTCTTCCTTGCTTGCGGCATGCGCTAGAACCTTGCCGTCCTTGACCTGAAGGTCTTTGCCGAGTTTAGTGTACTCGACGAGCACCCACTGATCGCGATATTTCTTTTTGATCTCGCTGAGCCGCATGACAGAGGCCTGCTTCCCGTTTAGAGTCATTGTACTCATACAATTGATCGCTGACAAGAACAGTTGCCGCAGGATTGCTCGCCGCCGGATGGACAGCGAGTCCCATTTGCGTTAGTAGGCGGAGTAGAAATCTCTTCGTAGGAGGCGCCATGATTCACACGCGCATTTGCGATTTGCTCGGCATTCCCCATCCGATCGTTCTTGGCGGCATGGGCACCGCCACCACCGCGCCGCTGGTGGCCGCGGTCTCCAACGCCGGCGGCCTCGGCACGCTCGGCACTTCGGCATTCAATGCCGCGACCCTTGAAACCGAGGTCGCTTCAATCCACGAGCGTACCGACAAGCCTTTCGGCATCAATCTTCTCTTGTTTCAAATCCAGGAGGACATGTTCGCCGTCACGCTGCGCGCGCGACCGGCGGTGACCGCCTTTGCCTGGGCGCGCAAGGATCAGGATTTGCGCGACTACTTTCAGCGCGCCCACGACGCCGGGTCTAAAGTCATGCACATGGCCGGGGAAGTTCCCGAGGCTCTCCGCGCCGCGGAAGCCGGGGCGGACGTAATCGTGGCGCAGGGGACGGAAGCGGGCGGCCATGTCGGTTGGATGGCGTCGTTGCCGCTGGTGCCGATGATGGTCAAAGCCGTGTCGCCGCTACCGGTTCTCTGCGCGGGCGGGATCGCGGACGGTCGCGGCTTGGCGGCTGCGCTGGCACTTGGCGCCGAAGGCGTTCTGCTCGGCACTCGTTTCATGGCCACGCCGGAAGCGCCGATTCATCCGAACTACAAGCAGGCAATCGTCGAAAGCGACGGCCATGATACCGTGCTGACGGAAATTCCCGATCTCGCCAGCCAACGCGTCTGGCCCGGCGCCATGTCGCGCGCTCAACGCAATCAATTTATCGAGCGCTGGTCCGGGCGCGAGTGGGCCGTGCGCCAAAACGCGCGAGAAATCGGCAGACAGGTAGCCGCCGCCCGCGCCGCCGGCGATATCGACAATGCTTCGCTGTCCTTCGGTCAAGACGCCGGCTTGATCGATTCCATCAAGAGCGTCAGGGAAGTGGTCCAAGACATAATTAAGGAAGCGGAGGAAATCATCAAAGGCCGGCTCCAGGGTCTGATTCGATGAATTTGCAAGAAGGGGGACAGCCCCCCTTTGGTTACGGCCTTGCCGCGCTGGGTCTCAGTGGTCGAACCTCACCACCGCTTCGCTAGTAGAGAATGGTTTTCAATTTGCCCAGCAGCCCGGGATCTAACTTAAATATCCCCTCGAAAGTTTTTCTCATGTCGTCGGCGGTAACCGGCGCGAGCCCGATCTTGGCTTTGTCCGCCTCCGCGATGAACTCGGCGTCCTTGACGGTCTCTTGCAAAGCTCGCTGTAAAATCTGTGCGCGATCGCCCGGCGTCCCCGGCGGCAGCGCCAGAGTCTTGGTGATCTTGCTCGGAAAGTGGATGCCGTATTCGATCAACTGTTTGGCCTCCGCCGTCTTCGCCAGATCGATCGCCAGCGGGACGCGCGGCAGATCGGGAAAGGCTTTCGGCACCGTTTGCAGCACCACCACGACGGTGCCCGACTCGATGGCTTTCTGCCAGGTGCCCCGCATCGAGTCCCAACCCCAGGACGTGCCGTCGATCTCGCCGCTCTCCGCGGCAAGGCGCATATCCGCCGTCCCTTTGTAGCCGGAGATGATCTGAGCGGGCAGGTTAAGCGCCGCCTTGACGACCTTGACGACATTGTCCGTGCCGAAGGCGCCCGGCCCCGTGGTGCCCAACTTCACCGGCGTCTTAGCGGCGAACCATTTTTCCATGCTCGTGATGCCGCTCGCTTTGGTCAAGGCGATGGCGCTTTCATCCCGCGCCACGGCGCCGACAAATACGAACTTCTGCATGTCGAATTCGATGCCCGGCTGGCCCGTCGCCTGACTATAGGCGAAGCCGCCGCTGAAATGGCCGAAGGTCAGGCCGTCGGGCTTGGCGACTTTGTAGACGTGGTTGGCGGCGACCAAGCTTGCCGCGCCGGTCATGTTCTCGACGATGATCGTCGGATGGCCGGGAATATACTTGGGCATGTGGCGCGAAAGCATCCGGGCCAAGGCATCGTAGCCGCCGCCGGGCGAAAACCCGACGATGATGCGAATCGTCTTGCCCTCGTAGAAATTGGTTTGGGCCGATGAAATCCGCGGGACGAAAAGCATCCCAGCAACCACGGCGGTTAGGAATAATATTCGCTTCATAGTCCGACCTCTTTTCGACTTCAAATTTCCCGGCAGGAAACCGCTTTCAAAATAGAAGAAAGAACGGTCGCGCGTCAAGCAAAAAAATCCCTGCTACGGGGAAAAGGATGCTCCTCAAAGCCTTGGGACTGGATCCCGACAGAGATGTCGCCATCCTGCAGGCCGGCGGCTCGCTGGAAAGGGCCGCCCCCGGCTGTGTTTGACGGCCAGCAGGTTGTTGAAAAGTTGGGATAGTGGGCGGATATTGTAACCGATTCGGATTTGGTTGGTTGACCCGTGTTAGGAGATAAGCCGACCGACATTTGTCGCCGCCCAATGTGGGTCACTTAATAGTTTGCGCTTAGCAACGATGTCCCGCGATTTGCCAGAGTCAGACTGGAAGGTGTTCCGTAAGCTGCGTGAGGTTGCACTCGCGCGCTTCTACGAGCGCGTAGTTGGCGAAATCGGAACTATCGCGTCAACCGGCGCAACCTCCTACCACGACCGCTACCAGAAGATCTATAGACTCATTGCTAACCGCGACGAAGAACTTGCGCGTGCGTTCGACGACCCGCGACGTTCACAGGCAATATTGCAGCTTGCTGCCATCAATTCATATGGTCTTCTGAGCGAGGAGGAGCTGCTGTCCTTTACCCCGGAAACCCGGGAGGTTGTGGCGTTGCTGTCCAAACCTGGAAAGAGCGCAGGTGGACGCAAGCGCGCCTAACTCTACCCAAACATATTTGAAATTGTCGGTTGAGTTTTACAGTACAAAAACGGAAAAGAGATGACTTCCGCAAAGGCGCAAAGACGCCAAGTTCGGAGACTTCGGAAAATGTTCTTACCTTTGCGCCTTTGCGCCTTGGCGGGATAAATTTTCTTGAACTCGTTCTGTTCAACATTTCCGAGGTGAGAATCTAGCTGCCGCGGACGCACGGAAGCGCCATGCCATATTCTCTGACCGTGGCGGCCCACCGGAGAGCAACAGGTTAAATCGGGGTCAAAACGGAGGCAGAGAACAATTTTATTCGAAATATTTTCCACCTCGTGAGGTGAGGCTGTTGTTCCGTTGAGGAAAGGCAAAAATGTACTCTGACCCTGATTCCCCGTGGTTTGACCTTCTCTGATTCTCAAACACACTTTTTACGGTAGAGGCGCCTACGATTTGACATGACGCCACTTTCTCGGATACTGTCCGCCCCAGAGATGGGGGTACGGGGCAAGTCTATTTTCTGAGTTAGCCACTTCAGGCTCTGGAGCGCGGGCTCGCACCGGGTCGTCGGAGTAATGTTGAGTGCTCAGTGGCCAACCCCCCAAAGCAAATTTCTACATTAATGGTAATCACAACTGGAGGAGTCATGTGCAACTTTAGGACCCTGTGGTTTGTCGCCAACGTCATAGCCTTCTTCGCGGGTTGCTTCGGTGTCGCCGCGGCGATTACGTTGCCTGATTTAACAAGCCGCGTTCAGAACATGGGCCG
>JAUYJC010000142.1 GCA_030688735.1 Deltaproteobacteria bacterium | reverse complement strand
CCCGAGGCGCTTCCTTGCCGCATCGCCGGCGAAGTGAAGAACTTTCGGCCCGAAGAGTTTCTGCCGCAAAAAGAACTCAAGCGCATGGGCAGGGCCGTGCCGTTGGCCATCGCCGCGACGCGCGAGGCGCTGCGCTCCGCCGGCGTTGTGCTGCACGAGGCTGACCTGGAGTCCAAACGTTCCTGGGGCGTCATTCTCGGCAGCGGCGCCGGCGCGCCGGATTTCATCGAGGAGCAGTACCGGCTCTACTTCAGCGATCAGGTGCGGCGAGTGAGCGCCTATAACGTTTCCAGCTCAACGGTGGGAACTATCTCCAGCGAGATTTCGCTTCATTTCGATCTGCGCGGGCCGAGCCACATGATCTCCACCGGCTGCACCAGCTCTACGGATGCCATCGGTTATGCGTTCAACATGATTCGCTTCGGCCTGGCGGATCACTTGATTACCGGAGGCGTGGACGCAACCATCACTCCGGGAATCATGCAGGGGTTTTGCGTCATGCACGTGGTGTCGACCTCCGGCAATGAAACCCCGCGACGGGCGTCGCGTCCTTTCGACCGCATGAGAGATGGTTTTGTGCTCGGTGAAGGAGCCTGGATCTTGGTGCTCGAAGAGCGCGAGCGCGCCCTTGCCCGCGGCGCCCGCGTATTCGCCGAAGTGCTGGGATATGGATCGACCTGCGACGCCTATCATCGCGTGCGTCTGGACCCGCGCGGCGAGGAACCGGCGCGGGCGATGACGGTGGCCATCGAAGACGCCGGGGTCGCCAAGGACGAGGTCGGCTATCTGGCGCTGCACGGCACGGCGACGGAATTAAACGACAAGACCGAGAGTCTCGCGGTCAAGCTTTGTTTTGGCCGGCAAGCTTACGAAATTCCCATGAGCTCGATCAAATCGATGATCGGTCATCCACAGGGGGCCTCGGGCGCCGCCGGTGTCGTCGCCGCCATTCTCGGCATGAACCAGGGTTTTCTGCCGCCGACGATCAATTACCAGGAACCGGACCCGGCGTGCGATCTCGATTACATTCCCAATCGCGGCATCGCCAAATCGGTGGACGTCGCGCTGTGCAACTGCATCGGCTTCGGCTCGAAGAATTCCGCCCTGGTCATTGCCAACGGAAACGCGCAATGAAGCGCAGTTACGCAAAGGAGATGATGGATTTGCCGGACCAGCCCAGAGAACTGCTGGAACAGGATCTGCGCAATTTGCGCATCATCAACCGGCGCCTGGGCAACTATCGCAACGTGGTGCGCGGTCTGACTAGGTTGGTTGAGACGCAACAAATCGATCGCTTCTCTCTCCTCGACGTCGGCACCGGCAGCGGCGATATTCCAGCGGCCATCGCACGCTGGGCGCGACGCAATGGCGTCGCTGTGCGGATCAGCGCGCTGGAGTCCGAACCGGTCACGGTCGCACAGGCGGCGTTGCAGACGCGGGACTTTTCCGAAGTTACGGTCGTGCGCGGCGACGGCATGGCGCCGCCGTTTCACGCCGCGTCGTTCGACTTCGTCCTGGCGTCGCAGTTGCTGCATCATTTTTCCGAAGAGCAGATCATCAGGCTCTTGCGGATCTGGTCTCCCCTGGCGCGCCGCGCGATCATCGTCAGCGATCTGGTGCGCCATCCGCTGGCCTATTACGGGATTCGCCTGCTAACGAAATTATTCACGCGTAATGCCATGACCCGCACCGACGCTCCTTTGTCGGTGGCGCGGGCCTTTACTCTCGCCGAGTGGCGCGCGCTATTGCGCGAGGCGGACGTCGGGCCGTTTCAGATCTTCTCAGTTTTTCCGTTTCGCGTCATGGCGCTTATTTTTGCCAAGGGTTGAGCATGCGTTCCTGCGATGTGGTCATTATCGGCGCCGGCCCCGCCGGTTCGTCATCGGCCATTTCGCTGGCGCGCCTGGGCTATTCGGTCGTGCTCTTGGACAAAGAACAATTTCCGCGGGAGAAACTCTGCGGCGATTTCATCAATCCGAGCAACTGGCCGATCCTGCGCGCGCTGGGGGTGGACAAAGAAATTCTCGCTCGCGCGCGCCAGAGAGTCACGGGCTTTCGCATCACGACCGTCGCGGGAGACCAAGCGGAATGTCCGTTGCCGCTAACCAGCGCCGAACCGTTCGGCCTCGGATTATCGCGCGCCGCGCTCGATCACATCCTGGTTGAGAAAGCGCAGGGTGAAAATGTCACCGTCCTTCAGAACTGTCGAATCAAGCGCTTAACGAGAGAAGATAACCCCTGGCACCTTGAGTTCGATCGCGCTGGCACCATCGAGACGCTTCGGGCGCGAATGTTGATCGGCGCTGACGGCCGGCACTCCTGGGTCGCGCATCATCTCGGTCTGACCCGAAGCGCCGATATGCGGGGACGGGCCGTCGCCTTTCAGCTCCGGCTCCAATGCCGGGGTGGTTTCGGCGACCGCGTCGAAATTCATCTCTTCCCCGGCGGTTATGTGGGTCTATTGGGACTAGGGGAAGACATGATCAATCTCTGCTTGGCGGTGGATAAAGATCGGTTGCCCGATGACCAACCGTTCACGCGCTTGCTCGAGTCTCGCCTGCCGCTCAATCCCCATCTGAAGACAATTCTAAATCGCAGCGAGCCTGCCGGGGAGCTACGCTCGACTTATCCGGTGTATTTCCCGCCCCGTCACTCCTATAGCGACGGCGTTTTGCTCGTCGGCGATGCGGCACGGGTCAACGAGCCGGTTAGCGGGGAAGGAATTTACTTTGCGCTGAAAAGCGGTCTGCTTGCGGCCGAAACAATCGACGCGGCGTTTCGCGCCGGTGATTTCTCGGCCGCGCGCCTGCGCGCGTACGAAACGGCTTGTCGAAGCGAATTTCGCCTGCGGCGCGGTGTCAACGCGTTGATCCGAACGCTCATTTATCGACCCGCGTTAGCGTCGCCTTTAATCCGCTTCTCCGTCAAGAGACGCCGTCTGCTTGACTCGATTGTGCGAACGGTTTGTCTGCCGCACGCCGCGCGCTGAATCATGCCGCGCCTTGTTATTGCGCCAAAACTAAATAGAATGACGCTACACCGCCGTTGAGGAACGCCGTAGGATGACTCCTGAATTCACCGCCGACGAACAAAGGGCGCTCGCACCGTTTTTTACCAACCTCCATCAATCAGTCTTCGGCCTCAAACTGCCGCAGGAAGTAGCGGGCGCTTTGTTCTCCCGCTACAGCCGCTCGACCAAGAGTTTGCGCCGTACTTTCCTGGACGAATTTCTCGGCGATCCGGAGCTCGGGTTGAAAGATTTGCTCGGCTCGCAGACTGCGGCCGGCGACGACAGCGCGGCGCTCCAGAAAGCGCGGGCGTTTTACGACCGGGTGTTGGTTGGCTACGGCGACGACTCGGTGGCCCAGCTGGGCGGCGCGCATCTCGCCTGCGAGAATATTTCCAACGTCGCCGCCAAGCTCTTGGAAGACGCGCGCATCGGCATAGCACCGCTGGAGAAATCGACGCGCTACGTGCGCTTCGATCAGAAAGACGCCGCGGGCAACTATCTTTTCTACCGCGAGCCCAGGATCATGGCCTCGCACCACCACGACCGTTATGTCGAAGTGATGAATCTGCTCTTCGAAACTTATTCCAAGCAGATGGAGCCGATGCTCGATCACATTGCCAGGTCGCTCCCCATCGAGCAACTCGAAGTGCGCGATCCGACCAGCGGTAAAAGTCTAAGTTATAACGAGTCCGCCAAAGACGAACGGCTGCGGCGCTGGGCGGAGACGGCCTATCGCGCCACGGTGCGCGCCCACGCTTGCGACGTGCTGCGCGGCTATCTGCCGGCGGCGACGCTGACCAACGTCGGCATGTTCGGCGCCGGCCAGGCCTTCGAGTATCTTTTGAGCAAGCTCTATTCCCATGGACTGAGCGAGGCCAAAGAACTGGCCGCGGCGATGCACGGCGAGCTCAATCAACTGATTCCCTCCTTCGTCAAGCGGGCGCAGGTCAATGACTATTTAATCGGCACGAACGGCGCGGCGAAAGCCGCGGCAAGCGAGATCCTGAAAAGCCTGCCGGCCGCCGCCGGCGAGCCGGTGGCGCTGATCGATTACGAGCGCCATGCCGAGGAAAAAGTCATCGCCGCGATTCTCTATCCCCACGCGCGTCATCCGTTGCAGGAGCTGCGCCAGATCGCCGCGCTCATGAGCGCAGCGGAGCGGCGGCAAATTTTAACCGAGCATTTCGTCCAACGCCGTCATCGCCGCGACAAGCCGGGCCGGGCGTTTGAAAACGTCTATTACACCTTTGACATCGTCGGCAATCTTGGTCTGTACCGCGACCTGCATCGCCACCGCATTCTGACGCAGGAGCGCCAGGAGTTCACCACCGTCCACGGCTACGATACGCCGCCGGAGCTCGCAGAGGCGGGCTTCAAGACGGATTTCGACCGCTGCATGGCGCGCGCCGCCGAACTGTACGAAAACATCTATCGTGATTTTCCGACCGAAGCCCAGTACGTCGTCCCATTCGCCTACAAGATCCGCTGGTACATGAAGATGAATCTGCGCGAAGCGGTCCACCTCTGTGAGCTGCGCACCATGCCCCAGGGCCATCCCGACTACCGCTTCATCGCGCAGGAGATGTGGCGCAGGATTCAAGAAGTCCACCCGACGCTCGCCGAGGTCGGCAAGTTCATCGACTGGAAAAGTTATCGCCTCGGCCGATTGCAGTCCGAAATGCGCACGGAGTATAAGAGGTCGGTGTATGAAAAATAAGGCTGTTCGCCGCAACGTCTCCCAATCAACGATCGTACGCGAATCGCTGGAGCGGGCACTGGCGGATTCTGCTGGTCGCGGTGAAGCAAGTTGCGCCGATTTAGCAGGCAACTTGGTGGGATCTGTCAGAAGCGGGCGAGGCGATCTCTCGACCAACAAAAAACTGCTCGCTGATGCGGTCGCTTCCA
>JAUYJC010000124.1 GCA_030688735.1 Deltaproteobacteria bacterium | reverse complement strand
GATGAGCGAGGGACTCAACAGCAAGATTCAGAAGATCAAGAGCATGGCCTGCGGCTTCCGGAACCTCGAGAATTTCAAGACAGCCATCTACTTCCACTGCGGGGGACTCGATCTTTACCCATGCTAAACCCGGAACCGCCCATAATTCAATCGTCATTCCGGGCAAGCTGGCGATAGCTAGCGCGTCCCGGAATCCAGGTTTTTGTAAGGGCGGGTTTGAAACCCGCCCCTACTGGATGCCCGCTTTCGCGGGCATGACGGAGAAGAGACCACCGACTTCTTTTGCGACCTTCTGACACAGGACACTACGGAACCCAATCGGCGATGAAGATATTGAACTCGCGCGGCTCCTTGGCGTTTCTAGTGGAAGCGAAGACCAGTCTCATGCCGTCCCGCGAAAACATCGGGAAACTGTCGAAGCGGGCGCCGTGCGTGATCCGCTCCATGCCGGTTCCATCGACGTTGATCGAATAAAGGGAAAAACTCCGCCGTTCGGGGTCGTGCAAGTTTGAGGAAAAGATAATCTGCCGGTTGTTGGGGTTCAGGAAGGGCGCCCAGTTGGCCGCGCCGTTGTTGGTTAATTGCCGTTTGTTGGACCCATCGGCGGCCATCACGTAGATTTCCGCGCGCGTCGGCTTGATCAGGTTTTGCTTGAGCAGGGATTCGTATTCCTTCAGCTCGTCTTTGGTCTTCGGATGGTAAGCGCGATAGACGACGGTTTTGCCGTCCCAGGAGAAAAACGGCCCGCCGTCGTATCCTTTCTCAGTCGTCAGTCTCTTCGTCCCGCTGCCGTCGGCGTTCATCGTGTAGATGTCCAGATCGCCGCCGCGCATGGAAGTAAAAACGATTTTCTTGCCGTCGGAAGAGACGATTCCTTCGGCGTCGTAGCCGGGATTCTTGGTCAAGCGCTTGAGGCCGGAGCCATCGAGATTGGCGCTGAAGATTTCATAAGACGGATAGATCGGCCAGACGTAGCCCTGACTGCGATCCGGCGCTGGGGGGCAGCGGTCGCCCGCCAGATGGGTGGAGGCATAGATAACCCGCTTGCCGTCGGGAAAGAAAAATCCACAGGTCGTCCGGCCCTTGCCGCTGTTTAGAAGCTTCACGTCGCTGCCGTCGACCTTCATGCTGAAAATCTGATCGCACTCATACGGCTGCCGCGTCGATTGGAAGATAAGTTTTGTGCCATCGAAAGAAAAATACGCTTCCGCGTTCTGCCCGCCGAAGGTGAGCTGCTTTAAGTTTTGCAGATGCCTCTCTGGGGCCTCTGCGGGCTTAAGCGAAAGAGGGTCTTGGGCTGGAGCCAAGACTGATACTAAGGAACCGACGGCGATCAAGATTCCGTAAAGAATCGACCGTTGGAGTGAAAGTTCCATTTTAATGGAGTGAAAATCCTCTCTGACCGAAATTTAGAAGACGATACGAATTATATTTGCTCTCAAACTTTAATCAAACACTTTGCGTTTGCGCCGCTCCGATATCGCTCGTCAGGCTCTCCCCGGTTTGCCCGCGGTTGGTTTACCGGCGCTGATTTACCCGCAGACGGGAAACTTGAACGGATAGTTGTGCAGCGGCTCGCCGCCGTCAGGCTTAACGATGACGGCGGCTCCCAATTGCAGCCCGGCTTTGGAGTCTTTGGTGATTGGATTGGGCTGGATCACGTGGACCATGTTTTCCTGCAAGGTCCACGGTTCCACCGGATGTGCGGCGCTACGAGTTCCGAGTTCGGGGGACTTTCCGGCTTCGCCGTGAAAGACGCTATCGTAAGTGGTGAAGCCGTTTTCCTCGATCATCGATGAGGCGGCAATGATCTGTTCGCTAGTGGTGCCGGGTTTGCAGATTCGCCGAATATTTTCGTAGCACTGTAGCGCGGTATCGAAGAGCTTTCGGTAGAGCGGCGTAGGCTCTTTGCCGATGGCGAAGGGGCGGTGGATCTGCGTCGAGTAGCCCCAGTAGCTCACGGACAATTCCGTGATCACGACACTACCCTCTTCGAGCACCCTCGGTGTTTGCCGCTGCCAGGGGACGAAGCGATCGGGCTTGTCCATGTTGGTCGTCGCGATGAAGTGGATGCCCGGATCGCCGCCGTTCTTGACGTACGCGCCGTAGACGATCCCCAAAACATCTTGCTCCGTCAGGCCGGGCCGCAAGTGTTCTTCCAAAGCTTCGCATGCGAGGTCGGTGAGGTAGCCGCTTCGGCGCAGGTAGATCAGCTCTTCGTCGCTCCTCACTCGTCGAATGCGACCGAATTGCGGACCGAACTCGACGAACTCGGCTTCGGGAAAAAGCCGGTGAAGCTCAGTAACATGGCCGTAGGCCATGGCGCGCATGCTGACGAGACCGATGCGGCTTTTTTCCAAACCGCGGCGGCGAATCTCCTCGGCCAAGGTCGGCAGCGGCGTCGGGCCGTACCAGCGCACGTCGTTGATAACCGCTTGCGCCTTGGCGCAGGGCTGGTGATTAAAAAAGTGGATAAAAACCGTCGTTTCCCCATCGCGCGGAAAAAGCAGCCAGCAGGGCGACTGCGCGAGATAGTTGGAGAGGTAGTGAACTTCGGAGGAGCCGCGGGCGCCGGAAATCAGAATCGCGTCGAGGTTTTCTTTCTGCATCGCTGCGCGAATCGCACGATAACGCCGCGCGTATTCCCCGTCGGAGAAGCGCGGGAAGAGTTCTTGGTCCGTGGGCCCGGTTCTAGCGTTCATGGATTAGTCCCCATTGTGTCGAATGAACGAACCCGGCGGGAGAGCCAGGTATCGTTGGATTTCAAGTTGGCCACCGGCCGTCAGCGTTTCGCTTCGCGCAACTCTCCGAGGAGGTCATAGAATGCCTCGGGTTCGTTCTTGGAAATCGCCGTCTTGTAAAGCGCGTAGCGGAAGCATGAATTCCACCGAGCCCACTCCTCGCGGGTCACGGCTTGGTTTCTCGCCGCGCTTTTTTCAACGACGGGCTGTGGTATCGGATCTGCATTGTCCCAGAGCAGGCGATTCACCGGGGCGGTGAGCGCCAACGGCGCGCCGAGGTATTTCCGCGATAGAAACTCGAGGTAAGCGATGAGGGCTTGCTGCTCGTCCTCGGTGTCCATGGGAAAGTGGCATAAGACCTGGCGCTCTTCAAAGCTGAAGGCGAGCCAGTCTTTGAGGGAAAATTTGACCCCGGCCAGGTCGAGCTTCATGCGCACGTGAAGCGGCAGTCGGCTCAAGGCCGGATAAAATTCGGATTCGCAGCGAAAGCGGTAAAACATAGCCCTTCCGAGTTTACTGTGAAATAGTATTCACCACGGAGTCGCGGAGTGCCCCGACGGCTAGTTCCGAGTCCTGAGTCTCGAGTCCCGAGTTCAAACCCGAGACTCGAAACCCGAGACGCGAGACCGAGGATCTGAGCGCCTCGGCCGCGAGCCAAACGGTAGTTTCTGACGACCCTCAAACATAAACGTTTGCCTTTTGCCCCCGCGAGCGGCTATTTTCCTTATCTGGAGGGCAAAGGTCAACCCTTAAGCGAAAATGATGAATCCGGCTCGGCTTCAAAGAGTTTTTTTCGTCGTCGCCTTCTGGGCGGTGGGTTTCGCCGCGGCGCAGGCCCAGCCGCAGCGCGAGATTATGCCAATCAGGGGGGATCTGTACCGTTTTCGCAATGCCGGTCACTACTCCGTTTTTCTGGTGACGCCGGCGGGGATCATCGCCACCGACCCGATCGATGCCGACGCCGCGCGCTGGCTCAAGGCCGAGCTTACCCAGCGCTTCGCCAAGCCGGTTAAGTATCTCATCTATAGCCACGATCATTCGGACCACATTTCGGGCGGCGAGGTCTTTGCCGATACCGCCGTGGTGATCGCCCATGAAAACGGCAAGGCCGTAATTCTTGGCGAACGCCGGCCCACGGCGGTGCCCGACCTGACGTTCTCGGATCGGCTCACTATGGAATTGGGCGGAAAGAAGGTAGAGCTGCTCTATTTGGGCAAGAACCATTCGGACAACTCCATTGTCATGCGCTTCCCCGACGAGCGAACGCTGTTTGCGGTGGATTTCATCCCGGTGAAGAGTTTGCCGTTCCGGGATTTTTCCGACGCCTACATTGATGAATGGATCGAATCGCTCAAGAAGGCCGAGACCCTCGACTTCGACATCCTGGCGCCGGGCCACGGAGAGGTGGGGCGGAAAGAAGACGTGCGCGCGTTACGCGCCTACCTCGAAGAGCTGCGCGAGCAAGTGCTCGGACACCTGCGCGACGGCAAGTCGGTGGACGAAATCAAGCAGCTAGTGAAGTTGGACAAGTATAGTGGCTGGGGTAATTATAGAAATTATCTGTCGCTCAACATCGAGGGGATGGCGCGTCATCTGCAGATGCACCGCTCACCGAATTAAACAGGAGGTATCATGGCAACGGGTTACACCAAGTTTTTTATGCCGCTCAGCAGAGTCAAAGAAAAGGAGTTCTTGTCGCGCCCGATGGGCTGCAGGGGCGTCGGCTTCAGCTTCGTGCGCTACAAACCCGGTGAAGGCGCGGCCTACGTGCACCGTCACAAGGTGCAGGAAGAAGTGTTTATTACGCTACAAGGGTCGGGTACGATCATTCTCGACGGCAAACGGATCGCGATGCCGGAAGGAACGGTCATTCGTGTTTCGCCCAAGGTCTACCGGGCGCTCGGCAACGACTCGAACAAGGACGTGATCTACCTTGTTCTGGGCGCCGTGCCACCGAAAAAATTTCCGCTCGGTGGCCGAACGTTGCTCGGCGACGGCATACCGAACCGGGAAAAAGTGCCGCATTGGAAAAAATGGTAGTGGAGGAGTATTCACCACGAAGGACCCAGCGCGGCTACGCCGCAACCAAAATGAGAAAAGTCGGATTCACCACGAAGGGATGGTTCGACGTTGCTCACCACAGGCTCCGGACACGAAGGTTTTCGTAGGGTGCGCTTCGCGCACCGGTCGGTCTCGGAATATCTCTCGCAAAGGCGCAAAGGAAAAGCATTGTCATTTCGAACCCTTCGACAAAGCTCAGGACAAGCTCCGAGAGAAATCTTTCCTAGATCCCTCGCATTCGCTCGGGATGACAGCTCTTGGGCCTGTCGCTTAGCGTCTTGGCGCTCCTTCGACCAGGCTCAGGACATGCTTGGCGGGAGCAATATCCGAATCCGAGAGTTATCGACTCCCGGGGAAACGGGGTAAATGGACCACAATCCTAGACCAACCAGCACGCCGCCGTCGCCCATCGAACCGACGGGCTTCTTCACCGGCATCCAGATCCTACCGATCATCGTCGGTGTGGTGGTCGATTACATTGCGACCTACGTCGCAATTTACGCCTACTTTTTCGTCTACGTGGCGAATGAGCTTGGCAAGCGAGGGGAAGTTTCGCCGGAGGTCATCACCACGTACATGCTATCCGACGAGGGGCTGATCATCGGCTTTGCGATCGGCGCCTTAGGTACCGCTTTGGGCGGTTTCGTCGCGGCGCGCAGGGCGGGGAAGATCGAGATCAAGCATGGAGCTTTCGTCGGGCTCGGCTCGCTGATTGTTTCGGCAATCGAACAGGCGATGCAAGAAGAGCCCGTCGTCATCCCGGAGTGGTTTCGGTTCCTCTCGGTGATCTCGATCATCCCGGCAGGAGCGCTGGGTGGATTTGTCGCGGAGTTGTTCAAAGGGATTGGGGGAATAGCGCCAGGCGGCGGTTCGCCGCAGCGCACTCGGTAATCACGACCATGAGCTCGCAGGCGCGCGGAAACTTATCCGAAACACCTTTCAGGCGGGCGGTGCCCGAAGACTACGCGGCCATTCTCCGGTTGCAGTCCGCCAACTACATCGCGAATCTTTCCGACGAAGAACGCAAAGAGGGGTTCTTGTCCGCGCAATTTACCCTAGAGCAAACCGCGCAAATCGCCGACGACCTCGGCACGATGGTCGCCGTCGTCAATAACAGCCTCGCCGGATTTGTTTGCGCGTTTCGCCGGGAGTTCGACACCGGGTCGCCGGTCATCGCCAAGATGCTCGATTCCTACGACCGGGTAACATTCGAAGACAAGCCATTGAACTCCTTCAATAGCTACATTTACGGACCGGTCTGCGTCGCGCGTGAGCATCGCCGGGGCGGCCTGCTGCGCGGGCTTTACGAGGCTCAGAAAAAGGATCTCGCCGGGCGGTTTGAAGTGGGTGTCGCGTTTGTTTCGCGAAGCAATCCCCATTCATTGCAGGCCCATGTGGCAGGGCTGGGCATGATTGAGGTGGGCGACTTCGAGCTCAAGGACAACGTTTACGTCATTCTAGCTTTCCGAGTACCTCTCATAATGGTTGTTGAGAACCGCTGATCGCTCGTTAACGTAAGCTTGCAGATTCAAATTCACTCCCATAGAATCGGCCTCGCCAATGTGGCGCTTACGTTGTTCCAGGCGTGCCCTGATCCCTGTCGAAGGGTTTAAGGTTTCGGGTTATCAAGACAGTCGGAGTCGATGACAGAATTAGGAGAAACATTATGGCTAAGATCAGACATATCGCTTATCGGGCGGCGGACGTGGACGCGATGGCGAAGTTTTTCGTTGATGCGATGGGCATGAAAATGATCCAGAAGCGCAAGAACAACGCCATCGACTTGAGCGATGGATCGGTCAATATCACCGTCCTGCCGCTGCGCGCGGGCACGGCAAATGGCGAGCCGGCCAAGCAGCCTGGCATCGACCATATCGGCTTCACGGCGGAGAACGATCAAGAGCAGTTTCGCATGCTGGAAGCCGCCGGTGCCAAGAAAGCCGGGGCGATCAACCTCGGCACCGCCTACTATGAGGACAAGTTCGTCGGCCCGGAGGACATCATCATCGACGTCGGCCACTGGCAGGGGGCCGCGCCGATCGAGAAATAGATTCGTTCAAGGTTCAAGGGTTCAAAGTTCAATGTCGGGGACGCCGAAAAGGGGTCGGGAGTGTTTTCTTGACGAGTAAGCCTGCCAAGCGATAGATGCAATGTTTAAATGCCGCGTCGTCCTCGTCTTTCAAATGGTGGTATCGCCTACCACGTCCTAAACCGACCTGCGGGGCTTTTGTGTTTACCTGGATAACGTCGTCGTGAAGCAGGTTCGCCGCTCAGATCTTCGACTGGCGAATGAAGAATCGGCGTAGTATTTTATCATGAGCAAACAGCCGGGTAGTGAGAGGCGAGCGGAGATGGCGGGTCGGCAATTAAGAGGAGTATCTGGAGATGAAGCGATTAAAGTTTTTGTTAAGGCCGGCGGAGTCCGCCGGGACGGCAAAGGCGATCATGTAAATATCAAAATGCCAAACGGACAATTGATCACGATCCCGAACCACCGCGAATTGAAAATCGGGCTACTCAAAGCGGCAGTTCGTAAAGCGGGTTTGACGGATGACCAGTTCTTGGACCTTCTCTAAGGAGGAAGTGACATGCAATACACGGTGATCGTTCATAACGCGGAGGAAGGCGGTTACTGGGTTGAAGTCCCGTCCTTGCCTGGATGTTTTAGTCAGGGTGAAACTATCGACGAGGCCATGAGTAGTGCGCGAGACGCAATCGAATGTCACATTCAGGGGTTGAAAGATGACGGGCAAATAGTTCCTCAGGAAGAAGAATTGGTAATCGGACGAGTTAATGTTCGAGCCGCCTGAGTGAGGAGTCCGGGTGTCGATTAGCGCAGCTCCATCCAACGCCAGTGTCATGGCACACCGCCGGTTGATTAGAAATCTGTTCAAATTACAAGGTTCGGCCTCTGACGTTGAACTTTGAACCGTTGAACCTTGAACGGCGCGCCGCCAGGCGCGTTAGCGAATCATCAGCCGCTCGGCTTTGCCCGAGTAGTTGATGAAGACGGTTTTTAGTTCAGTAAAAAAATTTAATCCCTCTTCGGCCATCTCCCGTTCGCCGACCCCGGTCGCCTTGCTGCCGCCGAAAGGCAACTGCGCCTCGCCGCCGATGGTCGGCTCGTTGACGTGCACCATGCCGGTTTCCACTTCTTCGACGAAGTTCATGATCGTGTCGATATTTTCCGTGAAGATGGAGGTCGTGAGCCCGTACTCGACACCGTTGGCGTAAGTGAGAGCTTCGTTCAGGTCCTTCGCCGTAGAGACGGCGAGCACCGGACCGAAGATTTCTTCCTTGAAGATGCGCATGGTCGGTGTCACGTTATCGAAGATCGTCGGCTCGACGAAGTAGCCTTTGCCGAGATGCTCCGGCTGCTTGCCGCCGAGAATTAAGCGGGCGCCTTCCTGCTGGCCGATCTTGATATAATCGAGGTCGGTCTTCCATTGTTTATCGTCCACCGCGGGACCCATATCGACGGTTTCATCCAAGCCGGAGCCGATCTTGATTCTTTTGGCAGCGTCCACCAGTCGTTCCAGCAGCGCGTCTTTAGCCGATGGGTGGGCGATCACTCGCGAAGTTGCGGTGCAGCGTTGGCCGGTGGAGCCGAAGGCACCGCCATGAATGGCGACCGCGGCCTTGTCGAGATCGGCGTCAGCCATGACGATCACGGCGTTCTTCCCGCCCATCTCGCAGGTGACCTTGGCGCCGCGCTGGGCCGCCTTGACGTAGAGCGCGCCACCGATCTCGTTGGAGCCGGTAAAGGAAATCGCCCGCAGCACCGGCGAATGGACGATCGCTTCGCCGACAACGGAGCCCGAGCCGACGAGCATATTGAAAACACCGGGAGGCAAACCGGCTTGTTCGTAAATTTCCGTAAGCAGCGTCGATGTTGCCGGAGTCAATTCCGCCGGCTTGAAGATCACGCAGTTGCCCGCGGCCAGCGCCGGCGCCGATTTCCACACCGGAATCGCCCAGGGGAAGTTCCACGGCGCGATCAGTCCGACGACGCCGAGGGGGCGGCGGATCGTGTACGTGAAGGTGTCGCGCGCTTCCGAGGGGAGAGTCTTGCCGTGCATGCGAAAGCCCTCGCCGGCGTAATATTCGAGCAGCGAGATGCCTTTCATCACTTCGCCCTTGGCTTCCTTCAAGACCTTTCCTTCTTCGCGGGTGAGCGTGCGTGCGATCTCGTCGGCGCGCTGCCGGGCGATGTCCGCGGCGCGCCAAAGGACGCGCCCCCGCTCGGGCCCGGGGGTTTTCTTCCAGCTTCTGAATGCAGCTTGAGCGGCGTCGATGGCACGGTTGACATCGTCCGCCGTGGCGGCGGGAAATTCAGCGATCACCTCGTCGGGATCGGCGGGATTCAGGTTCCGCACCAGCCGGTTGGATTTGGGATGAAACCACTTGCCGTCGACGTAAGAGCCTGTGTGCATGATGACCTCGTCAAAATTCTCGGTTGAAATTTGCCTTACACAGCAGGAAAAGATTGTACCTCGCGCAAAGCATGTCCTGAGCGGAGTCGAAGGGAACGCAAAGGACGCCAACAAACAAAAATTCGAAGCACGAAATTCGAAACAAATTCAAATGTTCAAAAAGCTCAATGTTCCAAACAAGACGGATCAGAAGCAGCGTTTTTAATTTTCCGAGTTTGAGATTTAGTTGACTTCGGTTTGTTTCGAATTTGGTGCTTCGAATTTCGGATTTGCTCCGCGCGAGCTTAGCGTGCCCTTCGATTAGACTCAGGACGTGCTTGGCGCGATAATTTGTCTTGAACTCCTCCTGTTTAACAACTCCCTGCTGACTATCTAGAAGGAAGACCGTCTGGTCATGTCGCGCAGCGTGCTGCGCCAGCGCTCTTCGAGCTTGTCGATCTGTTCGGCGCTCAGACCCTGCTCGGGGTACCATCGTTTAAAACCGTACTCTTTGATCGGGCTGCCGTACTCGTACTCTTCGAGCACTTTCTGCCCGCCGGGCCCAAGGATGAAGTCGGCCATCAGCAGCGCGGCGTGGGGATGCGGCGCTTTTACCGAAACCGCCGTGGAACCGGAGTTAGAAGGCACCACGTCCATCGGAATCCATTCGATCGGCGCGCCGACCTTGAGCGAGCCTTCGACGTGATTGCGGAACGTGCTGGGAGACACCCCGACCTCGCCGGAGATCACCATGTCGAGCAAGGCGCGCCCCGAGACATTGTGAATGGCAGGATTGAGCGTCTTAAGTTTTTTGACAAATTCCTCGCCTTTGAACTTGAGCAGGGCGCCGGTGACGGTGACACCGGTATCGCTGCCGGCGAAGGCAATCTTGTCTTTCAGCTCGGGCCGTAAGAGCCCCTCATAATTCTTCGGCACCAGAGCCGGCGGAATCACGTTCTTGTTGTACGCGAGACCGATATGCGATTCGCGGTCGATGGCCCAGAAAACCAACCCCTTGGGGGCTTTTTCTTTGACATGGTCCGGAAACTTCGCTTGCGTCGGAAAGGTATAGGGCACCAGGAGTTGAGACTCCTTTAGGAGCTTCAGCAGCGGAATCGTGCTTTCGATGGTGTCGACGATATAACGCTGCGCTTGGGTTTCCGCCAGGATGCGCGCACTCATGTCCTGGCGCGTGGCGCGATAAGTTTCGACCGCGACACCGGGGTATCTGGCTTCAAAGGCCGCGCCGAGTTTCTTGTAGGAGTCGCCGGCGAGGGATGTGTACCAGGTGATTTTCCCCTCCGCCTTGGCGCCCGCGTACAGGACCTTTTCACGGTCGGGCTTGTTGTAGGCGGCCAATTGGGCGATCGACATCGGCTTGCCGGTTTGCGCCCAAGCGGTTGAGAGCAACCCGACGGTAGCAACGAAAACGGTGATCGATAGTTTCATGAGTTCCCTCCTGTAAACGCAGCCGCTTGGCTAGCAGGTTGCTGAAAAACCCCATCGGAGTCCTTCGACGGTGCTCAGGACGAACGGAGGGGGTTTGATATCATTGGGGGTTCTCCGTTCATGCTGAGGCTCTCGAAGCATTCCGAACCTTCTTTCACCAACCTGCTAGTAGCCGGTTTCCATCAGTTGGTTATAAAACAGCTTGTAAAAGGACTTGAGCCGCTCGGGCCGGGTGTAATGCGCGAATTCTTGCGGAATTTTGAATTCCTTTTCGATTTGTTCAAGGCTTTTGCCCGCCGCAACCATCTTGGCGACCTCGTCGCGCATGACCACGAAGTAGCGCTTCTGCTCTTCTAAATCTTTGACCCCCCGTCCCAAATGCGCAGGGCCGTGACCCGGAACATAGGTTTCGACCGGTAGGTTGCGTGCCATGATGTTGTCGAGAATTTGAATCCATCCTTTAACGTTGGAGAAGAAAACGCCGGCGGACTCGCCTTGACCCGGATGGATTTCGGTGTCCAGGAGATCGCCCATGAGCATGACGCGTTTTTGCGGAATATAGACCGTGAGATCGCCGGTGCTATGGCCGCGGCCCTCGGCGGTAATCTGAAAGGTGAGACCGCCAAAGTAGAGCGTCATGGCGCCGTCGAAACCGATATCGGGAGGAATCAACTCTCTTCCTTTAAATCCCGCGTAGCGCGGGTCGTTGGAATTTTTTCGCTCGTTGAATTCTTTCAGCTCCTGCATGCGCAGATCGTGGATTTGATTCTTGGTCGCGATATAGATGGGCTTGTCTTCGCGGAAGTGCCAGGCGCCGGAGGCGTGATCGCCTGCGCTGTGGGAGGAAATCAAGTATTTAACCTTCTTGTCGGTGAGCTTACGGATGCCGGCCAGGGTTTGATCGGCGTTGTCGATGTGGAAATCGAGAACCAACACGCCGTCGTTCGTGATCACCACCGTGGAGTTTCCGGAGCCCTGGGAGTGCTGAAACATATATATCCCGTCGGTGATCTTGACCGGTGTCATCCGAACCGGAGCGGCGGCGCCGGTGGTCAATAACCAGAGCGCCGAGAGCGCGAGAATTTTTCCCGTCATGTCTTTGATCCTTCCTGATATGATCTTTGGCTCATGCGCTGAGAATGCCCAGCGATCTCGCCATCTCCAGCGTCCGCCGCGCGCGTTCGATGATCGGCCGGTCGATCAATTGGCCGCCGAAGGCGATGGAGCCGTCGCCGCGGGCGTTCGCCTCTTCGAAGGCTTGCAGGACTTTTTGACAGTAATCGATTTCCTCCGCCGTCGGGCTGAAGACCGTGTTGATGGGGTCGATTTGCGACGGGTGAATCAAGGACATGCCGGAAAAGCCGAGTTGGCGCGACTGTTTGGCGAAACCCGACAAACCCTGACTATCGTTCAAGTCGACCCAAACACCATCGACAGCTTGCACATGCGCCGATGCCGCGGCGACGACGATGGCGGAACGCGCATAGATCAAGTCGCGCGCTTCCCCTTCGCGCACAGCGGGCAGACCGATCTCGCGGCCGAAATCTTCGGCGCCGAAAATGAGGCCGATCACACGAGGCGAGCTTGCGGCGATCGCCGGCGCGTTGAGCAGTCCCCTGGGAGTCTCGATGGCGATGAGCAGCCTGACGGCGCCCTTCGCCATATTCATCTTCGGTTCGCGATCATTGAGAATCGCATCCACTTTGCGGACTTCCTCCGGCGTATCGACTTTAGGGCAGACCAGTCCTTCCAACCCAGGGCGAACGACCGCTTCCAGGTCTGCGTCCATGCGCGCATGGCCGATGGCGTTGATGCGCACGTAGCGGGCCGGGGAGCCCGGCGTTTTCTCGCGACCCAGAGATTCGGCGATGTTTTTCCGCGCCGCATCCTTTTCATTGGGCGCGACGCCGTCTTCGATATCGAGCATGATCGCGTCGGTATTCAGACCGAAGGCTTTATCAATCATCTTTTGGCGGTGGCCCGGCACAAACATCCAAGAACGTAAGAGATCCATGAGTGAGTTCTCCTGTCGCACTTTCCTTACCTGAAGGGGAAGAAAATGTCTATCATCGACGTGATGGGGACGCGGCAAGTGCATTCGCAATTGTGTGTTGATACGGTGAAAAAAAGATCCCTCACTTTGTTCGGGATGACACTTGAGGGATTCCTTATGCTATATTGTTCTTATCTGTCATCTCGAACCCTTCGAATAGGACTCTCAGGGCACGCTCCGTGAGAGATCTTTCTCCGGTTGACATCGCGTTTCAGCCCTAACCTGGTTGAAGATGGACAGCTTTTAGAGAATAAGTAAAAAGACATGAAACTCAGCACGGTAAAACTCCTGGTGCCAATCGTCGCGGTCACGATTCAGAGCAATTCCGCGTCGACGATCATTCCACCCTATCTCGACGACCTTCGCATGCCCGTCGCCGCCATCGGCTCGCTGATCTCGTTGGGTCCGGTCTTCGCTCTCGCGTCGCGCCTGCCCGTGGGTATGGCCTATAACCGAAACCGCGCGCGGATGTTGATTTCGCTTGCGGTGCTGGCGATGGGACTGACGAATTTCCTCTACAGCTTCGCTGGGGACGGCATGACGTTCGCGATCGTTCATGCACTGAACGGCTTCGCCTACGGCGCGGTGACGACGCTTTACATGGCGTTTTTCGTCGACTCGCTGGCGCCGGAAGAAAACCGCAATCACGCCATGGGCTATTACGTCGGTAGCCTGGCGCTGGGCTATTCGACGGGAAATTTTTTCGGCGGCCTGATCGCTGACCATTGGGGTTACGGTTTGACCTTTCAGGTGGCGGCATTGCTCTCTTTGGCTTCGGTGGGGCTGCTGTGGTTGTTGCACGGATCGAGCGCGCCGGCCCAAGGCGCGTCGAAAGCGAAAGCCGGCACGAAATTGAGTGTCAGGGATTCTCTCAAAGCGCTCCTGGAGCCCGAGCTCGCCGTCGTCGTCGTCGTGGCGCTTTTTCTTAACTTGCTGCATCAAATGAGTAACGTGTTCATTTCCCTTTACTGCTTGGCCGTGGGCATGAGCCTGACTCAGATCGGCGTGATTCGCGCCGCATACGCGGGATGCAACGCCGTCACCCGCCCCATCAGCGGCCATGTCGTGAACAAGTTTGGGCACAAGAACTTATCTCACTTCGGCCTGCCGCTTCAGGCCGCGTTTCTGATGCTCGTGCCGCTGTTCACCGGATTCGGCACGATTCTGGTCGTTTACGTGGCGTCGAGTCTCATGCGCGCGATCGTTGTCGTCGCTAACGCGGTGGGCTTGGTGCAGGACGTGCCCGAGAGCAAGGTGCAGCGCGGACTGGCGTCAGGCGTTTACAACGCCTCGGGTGATTTGGGGAATATTCTAGGTCCGTCGGTGGGCGGCTTGATCGCCCACGCGATGGGAATCGGCGGCGTGTTCGTCGTCGGCTCTTTGGGCTCGACGGCTTTGTTTTTCTTAGTGATTTGGCTGGTGCGGCGGATGCGAGGCCAAGAGTCCAGGGCCTAGCGCCCCTAGACGCGTCCAGTTCAAGGTTTAACGTTCAAGGTTCCGAGTTTCCCAGGAATTCTTAATCCGAAACTTTAAACCTTGAACCTGGAACTTTGAACCGAATCTCGCCACGGATCGCACCTTGCCGGACCGCCTAATAGGACTTCGGCATCCCCAACACATGCTGCCCTAGATAGGCCAACACCAGGTTGTTGCTCACCGGCGCGACGGTTAGCAGCCGCGTCTCTCTGAATTTTCGCTCGACATCATACTCCACCGCGAAGCCGTAGCCGCCATGCGTCGTCAGGCAGGCGTTGGCCGCCGCCCACGCGGCTTCCGAGGCCAGAAACTTCGCCATGTTCGCTTCGGCGCCGCACTTTTCTTTGCGGTCGAATTTCGTCGCCGCTTGATAACGGACGAGATCAGCGGCTTCGATCTGGGCGTAGGCCTGGGCGATGGGGAATTGAATGCCCTGGTTCGCCCCGATGGCGCGGCCAAACACGACCCGCTCCGAGGCGTATTTCGCCGCGCGCTCGACGAACCAGCGGCCGTCGCCGACGGCTTCGGCGGCGACGAGGATTCGTTCGGCGTTCCAGCCGTCGATGATATAGCGGAAGCCCATGCCTTCCTCGCCGATGAGATTTTCCACCGGCACTTCGACGTTGTCGAAAAAGAGCGCGTTGGTATGGTGGTTGATCATCAAGTCGAGCGGTTTGACGTCGATTTTGCTTTTGTTGACCTTCAAATCGACGATGAATACCGACAGGCCGCGCGTCTTGTCCTTTAGCTCATTGTAGGGTGTCGTGCGCGCCAGCAGCAGCATGAGATCGGACTGGAGCACGCGGGAGATGAAAATCTTCTGGCCGTTGACGATGTACTTGTCGCCTTTTCGGATCGCCGCGGTTTGAATGCGCGTGCTTTCCGAGCCGGCGTCGGGTTCGGTTACACCGAAGGCTTGCAAGCGCAGCTCGCCGGTGGCGATCTTGGGCAGGTAGCGTTTTTTCTGCTCATCATTGCCGTGGCGTAAGAGCGTGCCCATGGTATACATCTGCGCGTGGCAGGCGGTGGCGACGCCGCCGGAATGATTGATCTCTTCCAATATAATGCTCGCTTCGGTGATGCCGAGGCCGGTGCCGCCGTACTCCTCGGGAATCAACGCCGCCAGCCAGCCCAGGTCGGAAAGTTTGCGCACGAAGGCTTCCGGATAGTCTTTTTTGCCGTCGATCGCGCGCCAATAGGCGTCGGGAAATTCTTTGCAGACCTTGCGGATCTCTTCGCGGATCTGCTGTTGCTCCTGCGTCAGGTTGAAATCCATCGCCACCTCCGATAATTAGCGGTTAGCAGCTCGCTGAAAAACTATCTGTTCACCCTTCGACGAAGCCAGTCCTGAGCCACCCGTTCATCCTTCGACGAAGCTCTGGACGAACGGATGAGTCGAAGGGCTCAGGGCGAACGGAGGAAAGCTTGCAGTTGTTGGGGTTTTTCCGTTCATGCCGAGCCTGTCGAAGCATGGAATTGAGTTTTTTAGCAGCTAGCTAGTATATAGCGGAAAGCGTGAGTTGCAGAAAGAGGAGGAAAACATATGGCTGTGAAGCCCGGCTGGGAAGGCCGTTTCTTTGAAGACTTCGAAGTCGGCGACGTTTATCGCTGCCGCCTGGGGCGGACCGTCACGGAGGCGGATAACATCTGGTTCACCTTGCTCACTAACAACACCAACCAAATCCACTTTAACAACGAGTACGGCAAGCGCACCGAGTTCGGCAAATGTCTGATCAACAGCGCGCTTACCCTCGCCATCGTCGCGGGCATGGGCGTGGCCGACGTCAGCGAAAACGGCTTTGCTCTCGGCTGGGATGAGATCAAGCTACCGAATCCGCTCTTCGCCGGCGACACGCTTTACTCGGAATCCGAAGTTCTGGAAAAACGGGAATCGAAGTCGAAGCCCCAATGGGGCATTATCAAGGTGCGCACCCGCGGCATTCAACAAGAGGGGAAAGTTGTCATTGACTATGCGCGTAGCGTCATGGTGTGGAAGAAAGCGCACGCGCCGAAGCAGGATTTGTTCCCGGAGATCAAAGAGAACAAGTAGCCTGATTTTAAACTTTGAACGTTGAACCTTGAACTTTGAACGGCGCGCCTGGTTCAAGGTTCCAAGTTCAATGTTCAAAGTTTAAGAAAGAGGTAATAGTGGCAACTAACGAGAAACCGACGCGCGCCTTGGACGGAGTCAAAATTTTAGCCTTCGAGCAGGTGCTTGCTGCTCCGTTTGCGACTTGTACGTTGGCGGACATGGGCGCCGAGGTCATCAAGATCGAACGCCCGGGAGTGGGCGACCTCATTCGTCACTGGGACTCGGCGGTCAAAGGACTTTCCTCCGGGTACGTTTGGCTTAACCGCAACAAGCGGAGCCTGACGGTCGATGTGAAACAGGAGCGTGGAAGAGAAATCATTCGCCGCTTGGCGGCCGAGAGCGACGTGTTCTTCGAAAATTACGCGCCGGGAGTGGCGGAGCGGTCAGGTTTCGGCTACGAAGCGCTGGCAAAAATCAATCCGCGGCTTGTCTATGGTTCGCTATCGGGCTACGGCCAGGACGGGCCTTACCGTGACGTAAAGGCTTACGATCTTTTGATTCAAGGCGAGGGGGGCATCATCGCCACCACCGGTTACCCCGACCGGCCCGCCAAGGCCAGCATTTCCATCTCCGATATCGCGGCGGGGATGTACGCCGCCCTCGGCATTGTGCTCGCGCTCTATGAGCGCGAGAAGACCGGGCGCGGGCAAAGGATCGATATCTCCATGCTTGAGTCGATCGTCGCCTGGCTCGGCTATTTTCCGCATCACTATTGGCATCGCGGCGAGGAAGCGGCGCGCGTCGGGATGCGACATCATTATGTTACGCCTTACGGGCCTTATCTTGCGCGCGACGGCGAGTACGTAAATCTCGCGGTCGCCACGGTCCAGGACTGGGAGGTGTTTTGCCGCAACGTTCTCGAGCGTGTCGATCTCCTGGATGACAGCCGATTCGCGACGGTGGAGGCACGCAGGGAAAATCGCGCTCTCTTGGAAGAGACGATGGAAAACATCATGCGCGAGAGGGATCACACGGACTGGTTGGATCGGTTAAAAAAAGCCGGGCTTCCCCACGGAGTGGTGCGGGGCATCGCCAAAGTCCTCGCTCATCCCCAGCTCATTGCGCGCCGTTTTTTCCGCGAGGTGGAATCGCCCGTCGGTCGGGTTCCCGTTGTCGGCAACCCGCTCAACCTGACCGACAGCCCCGCGCGCTTCGACCGCATTCCCGCTCTCGGCGAGGACAGCGAGGCAATCCTGCGCGAGATCGGTTATGACGCGGGACAGATTGCCGATCTGCGCCGCGACAAGGTCATCTAATCACCCAGGAAAGTCCGCTCATGCGCAGACCCGTGATCGGAGTGATGGGCGCATCGAATAATGATGCCCTCTCAGATCGGGAAGAGAAACGATTAAGGAGTCTGGCGGACGATCTGGGCGCGGCGCTCGCCAAGCGTGATTGCATCTTGGTCACGGGAGCGACCACGGGGCTGCCCGACCTGGTGGCGCGGGCATTTCGCAAGCAAGGCGGCTTTGCCCTGGGCATCTCACCCGCTGAAAACCGCGTTGAGCATGTCAGTCGTTACGGTTTGCCGGAAGAGGGCGCCGATGTCATCGTCTACACCGGCTTCGGCTACAAAGGGCGCAACGTCATCAACATCCGCTCCGCCGATATCGTCATCATCTTCGGCGGCGCCACCGGCACGCTCAACGAGTTCACCATCGCTTACGATGAAGGCAAGATAATCGGCGTGCTGGAAGAGAGCGGCGGCATCGCCGATCACATTCGGGATGTCATCGATTTCTGCAACAAGCCGAGTCGCGGTGTTGTCTTGTTCGATAACAATCCGGAGACATTAGTTCAGCGATGTTTGGAGGCCTGGATCGATCGCGAGAAGGGCCTCTGTTCTTGAATCTCTGTGGTATCGAGTTCCCTGATTAGCCAAACGCAAGTGCCGCGACTCTGACAGTATTCCAGAAGTCCAAATTCTTGGGGGGGGGGATGCGTCATTGCAAAGTATCTAATAGCGCGCGCCTCTCGTAGGTCGGGCGTGTCGAAGCCATCACATATCGTTCGATCTTGAAAGTGGAATGGACCAGGGGGCTGGCCCCTAACGCTTAGCTCTAAATCTAACTCTAGAAAAATAGCAGCGGATAACGGATGGCAACGATGACCCGTCTGGATTTTGGCCCTCTCAATGCCTAAAATTGATACCTGCGGAGAAGGAGGGTGCTGCCATGAAGTGTCCCTATTGTTCGAACAATTTGCAACCCGACCCGCATACTCAGCGCCATGTACAGGATAAAATAGGTGTTTGGGACATCCACTCCGGAGTGTGTTTTTCCTGTAACAGGACGATGATCCTGTTGACAACTACGAAGACAGAAACCGAGGTTCCCCGCATTGAAATACAAGCGTGGGGCAAAGAGCTGCCCCGCTCAGAACTTCCACCCGAGGTTATCGAACCCTATTTGAGCGATTTCTACGAAGCGTGTTTCGTTCTCGTCGACAGCCCTCGGGCTAGCGCGGCTTTGAGTCGCCATTGCCTCCAGGCGCTGCTGCGCGATAGAGCGGACGTTAAACCAGGTGATCTTAGTGATGAGATCAATCGCGTATTGGCATCAAAAGCTCTCCCCCCGGAGTTCGCCTCATCATTGGCTGCAACCCTTGATGTGGGAAACTTCGCTGCCAACCCTGTTAAAAACAGCCATCCGGGCTTAATCGCCGCTGTGGAACCCGGAGAAGCAGAATACCTCCTCGATGTCTTGGAGGCTCTTTTCAACTTTTATCTTGTCAGGCCAGCACGGTTCAAAGAACAATCTCACGCCCTTGAGGAAGACGCCGTGGCCACGGACGCGCCTTCACAAGCTCGCGCGCGCTTGATGAAGCGTATCGTAACCTATCTCTCTGCCGCCTCCCGTGATTGAGAGAAATGTCGCCCAGGCATTCGTGTAGGATGGCTTGAGCCCTTTGACTTTCTCAGGACAAGCTCCGCGATACCCTTCTGCAATTCCGGTTGCCTGCTTTTGCCGACGGCCAGTGGAGCCCGGAGTTGATAAATAGGGTCAGAGTTGATAAATAGGGTCAGGAGCTATTTTCCTCTTTAGATTCCTCACATTCGTTCGGAATGACAGAAAAAGAGACAGTCTAAGACCAGAAACGGATTCGCTTCATCCCCGTCGAAGTGTAAAAACCTCAGCTCTACTTCGGCTTATGCTGAGCGATGTAATCGCGGGCGAACTTTTTCAGCTCATTACCTCTGAGCCCGATCTTGATGGCTTCATCCAATGCCTTGTCTTCGGCCCACCCTTGACCGAGCACACGATAGATCATCATGAAAGCGCCGACGCGGTTGGCGCTGGCGCAATTGATCAGCATCGGGTGGTTGGATTTTTCTTTGACCAGGCGAATAAACTCGTCCGCTTGTTCCGATCGCGGCGCGCTGGAGACAACCGGAATGTTGAAATAGCGCATCTTGTTTTTCGCGACAAGGGAGCGCTCGCGCGCTAGGTCGACCCCTTCGTTGGCGGTCCGCAGGCTCAGGACGGAATGAAAGCCGCTGGCAGCCGCCTTGGCATAAGCCTGGTCCGTCGGCTGTCCGCCAGTGGTGAAGCTACCGTCCAGGCACCATACGCGCGGCACGTCGGATTTTAAAGACTGTTCGATCTGGTCGAGACGCGCGCGTTCGTTAGTTGGGACTTCCGCGGCCATGGAGAGCGTTGCCAGCGCCAGGATCGCAAGTAAAAGCGAGATCGGTCCAGGCAGCTTCAACACTTTTGTGCGCAAAGGCATCATAGATACTTACCTTGGAAATGTTGAACAGATCGACTCCAGGAAAATTTATCCCGCCAAGGCGCCAAGGCGCCAAGTAACGGGGCGAGGGCCGTCATCCCGAGCGAATGCGAGGGATCTAAGAAAGATTTCTCCCTTCGGTCGAAATGACAAACCGTTTTTCCTTGGTGTCTTTGCGGGAGACAAGGTTTTTCCGATCTCTTCTTCGTTTCCGAATTTCAAATACTTTTTGGCTAGAGCTTTGTCGATGCTAGAGTTTAAACAATCCCGCGGCAGTCTTGCCAAGCATCGCGGTTTTCTCCGCCGCCGAGCAGGGAGCCTGGCGGATCATTTCCAATGATTCCGTAAGATTCGCCGCGGTCTTGCACTCAAGCGGGTAATCGCTACCGAACATGATGCGGTCGGGTGTGGTGATGTTGAGCGCTGCGGCCATTGCCGGCAGCCAGGCGCCGGTTCCGGCCGTGTCGAAATAGAGCGCGCGAAACAGTTTTTCGAAGCGCTCGGTCAAGCCGAATTTTTTTTGCTCCGATTGGGTCTTTAGGTAGCCGCGCATGTCGGGCGGAATGTCGGCGTCGTCGGTTTCGAAGAACGCCATCATCCGGCCCTTGAGCGCGGGAGTGCCGCCGCCGAGGTGCGGCATGATAAAGCGCAGCTCGGGAAAGCGCGGCAGCACGCTGCACATCACGCGCACGATCGCCTGAGTTGTTTCCATCGGCCGAAATACGCAGCGGTCCAGGCTGTAAGTCGTCTCTGAACCGGTGGGCTTGGACTGCGGGTGAATTACGATGGGGAGATTGTGTTTCTGGATGATCTCGAAGAGCGGATTCATGATCGGATTGTCGAGCTGCAATTCGAGGTGGCAGGCGAGCAGCGCTACGGCGCGCAGCCCCAGTTCATTGATGCCGCGCTCAAGCTCGCGTTTGGCGGCCTCGGGCTCATGGATCGGCAGATGAATGCAGCCGCGGAAACGCGCCGGGTGCTTACGCTCGATTTCGGCGATGCCGTCGTTGAGCGCCCTGGCGACTTCGGCGCCCATCACCTGGACCTGGTCGGTGAGGATGGCTACGGATATGCCGGCTTCGTCCATGCATTTCAGATGCGCTTCGAGGTCTTTGCGCGACGGGTGGAGGGTGAGGCTGATCTCCTTGGTGACGATCCGTTTGCCCCCCGCCTGGGCGGCGAGGCGGTCGAATAGAATCGGCGGCATGAAATGATGATGAACATCGACGATCAATTCAGCTTGGGCCATGATTTTCTCTTCACTCCTTATTTATCAACAATCTTGGGGACGGAGCTACCGTACGGCACTCTCGTGCTCGGTTCAAGAGGTTATGGCGAATGCCGTGTTAAGAATGACGGGTTTGGTTCGTCTAAGGTTGCAGGAAGGGGGACTCGAACCGTGAAAAAGATCAATCCTAAAAAGGTTTTGTTGGGCGCGATGCTCGCTTTGGTGATGACCTCTGCTTTCGGCTGCGTAGTTGCTGATCGGCCGTACTATAATGAGCCTTACCGTCGCTACGACTCCGTGCGCCCGTACGATCGATATTGGAACTACTCGAATCGCGATCATGATCGCTGGCATCGCCGGCACCACCGGTGGGATCGTGACTAAGGCGAAACGATTCGACGGGTTGCGCGGCGGTGCTCGGTTACTGCCGCTGCTCCGGGGGGGGGGCGGCACTCTCGGCTCAATGGTTCAACGAATCGATGAGTTCTAACGTGATCTCGTTCAGCGAGGAGCAGACCCGAGTCGCCTGCGAAAAGTCGTGGTGGCGCGTCTGTTCGGTGGGCACCGCGATGCAACTCATTCCGGCTTCACGGGCGGCGAGTACGCCCTTTTCCGCATCTTCCAATACCAGGCACTGGGACGGCCTTGCGCCGGCCCGCCGCGCCGCAGCGAGAAAAATATCCGGTGCCGGCTTGACTCTCTCCACATCCAAGCCGGTGACGATGGCGTGAAAATAATGGCCGATGTCGAGGCCTCGCACGACGCCGTCGACGGCGTCGCGATAGGAAGAGGAAGCCAGTGCCAGGGTTTTTTTGCCGCGCAATCCTTCCAAGAGTTCCAGCGCCCCCGTCATCGGCCGTAGTTCGGTTGCCAACAATTCGAGGTAGCGTTTCGACTTATGAGTGCGCAGCGCCAGCGGATCGAGGGGTAAGCCATGTTGCGCCAGCCAGTCGCCGATGCTCTTGCCCGCCCGCACCCAATGTTCCGCGTACTCATCTTCGGTAAGGACAGTGCCGTGGACTTGCAGCGCCTCCTGATAAGCGCGCCAATGGAGCTTCTCGGTGTCGGCGAGCAGGCCGTCCAAGTCGAAGATAATTGTAGTGATCATGGGGTGAGCGTCGTCAGTTTCGGAGTTCGCGGTTATTAATACCTTGTCCGTGGAATTGCCGCCAGGCGGAGGCGCAAATTTCTTTCCCTCCCGTTGCCCGCAGGTTTGGCCCCCAGGTATGCGTCCAGGCCAAATTCATAGAGCGAGCAATCGGCGAGGATTCGTGAGCGGATTTTCGTCTTACTTGCGGTCTCGACCACAGATCGCGATGATTGTTTTTCACACGTTCATACCTGTCGACATTTTTTCCGCTTTGGCGCCCGCAGGTTCTCGGCTCATTGTTGACTCAAAGCGTTGCGCCGGTTACAGTGCTTATCAATCGAAAAATTTTCTTCAGTGACGGTGTACTCGGGCCTGAGCATTGAATACTCAGGCTCACCACGCGTCCCCGGTCGGCGTTCCGCTCTGACGACAAGAATTAGACAAACACTCTATGCGATACCCATTGTTGCTCATTTCGGCGTGGCTTTTATTCTTCGCTACCGAACTCCTGGCGCCACAATCCGCCCGGTCGACCACTATCACAATCGTCAATCTTGACGGCTCGGGTGAAGGTTTCAACGATACGAGTGCGCCCGATCCCGCTTCCACCGCAGGCGGCAACAGTGGCATGCCTCGGGGAGCCCTGGTTGCGACCCTGGGCGGCCAGCGGCAGATCGCCGCTCAGTTTGCCGCAGACATTTGGGCCGATTTACTTTCGAGCAACGTGCCGATTTTGATCGATGCTAAATTTGATCCCCCCAATCCCAACCCGCCCGATCCACTTATTCCCAGCCGATTCCTTAAACCGCTTGAACTGCGATGCCGCACGGCCGGTCATTGCAACCGGAGACGCGAATACATTTCATGGTGCTTTTAAGGCTGCCGCAGGCAAGGATGCGCCGCTTAAAGACACCTGGTATCCGCAGGCCCTAGCGAACAGCATCGCGGGCGTGGATTTGGATTCCCTTAGATCCGATATCCGCGTCTATTTCAACAGCTCCGTCGGGACAGCCGATTGCTTGCCCAATAACGGCTGGTATTACGGGCTAGACGGCAATCCGGCCGCGGGGCAACTCGATTTTGTCACGATCGCTCTACGCGAAATTGCCCGTGGGTTAGGTTTTAAAATGGCTGCGAATCTAGCGACCGGGGCAAAGCTTGTGGGGTTCAACGATGTTTTCTTGCTCAATCTAAAAGACATCAGCACCGGCAAGCTCTTTTCGGAGATGACCGACGCGGAGCGGGTCCTCGCCAGCAAGAATAGCGGCAACCTCCGTTGGATCGGCGCTAAGGTGGTGGCGGCGCATGGCGGCGATATACCGATGTATGCTCCGCCCGTCATCGACCCCGATTTCTCAGTGTCGAACTGGGACACCTCACTTGAGTCTGGCAGCGTGACGATCCCCGCGTTATCCGCTACCGCAACGATTACTGTCACTCCGGTCGATGATGCGCTGGTGGAAGGCAGCGAGACCGTGATCCTCGCCCCGAGCGCAAGCCAGCCTACAACGTGGGCGCGCCGAGCAACGCCGCCGTGATCATCGCCGACAGCGATACGCCGTCGCTGCCGACGGTTTCGATCACGGCGAATCTTCCCGAGGCTTCGGAAACCGGACCTACCGCGGGCCAGTTCACCGTCAGCCGGACCGGCGACACCACTTTGCCTTTGACCGTCAACTACGCGATAGGCGGCACGGCGATCAACGGCACCGACTACTCGACTCTATCGGGCAGCGTGACCATCCCCGCGTCGTCGGCTACCGCGACGATTACCGCCGCGCCGATCGATGACGTTCTGGTGGAAGCGACCGAGACCGTGATCCTAACCTTGCGCACAAACACGGCCTACACAATGGGAACGCCGGGCAAAGCGATGGTGACCATCACGGACAGTGATTCAGCGCCGTTGCCGACGGTTTCGATCACGGCGAATCAACCCGACGCTTCGGAATCGGGATCCACCGCGGGCCAGTTCACCGTCACTCGCACCGGCATCACGGCATCGGACTTGACGGTCACCTACACGATCGGCGGCACGGCGACCAACACCACGGACTATGCGACTCTTTCGGGTAGCGTGACGATTACGGCGGGATCCGCAACGGGGCTGATCACCGTTACGCCAGTAGATGACGCGGCGGTGGAGGGCAGCGAGACGGTCATTCTTACCTTGACCGCAAACACCACCTACACAGTAATCTCGCCGAGCAGCGCGATCGTGACCATCGCCGACAACGATTCAACGCCGACACTGCCAACGGTCTCCATCGCGGCGAATCTTCCCGACGCTTCTGAAACCGGGCCGACCGCGGGCCAGTTCATTCTGACCCGGACCGGTGACACCACTTTGCCTTTGACCGTCATCTACATGATCGGCGGCACGGCGACCAACGACGAAGACTACGAGGCACTGCCGACCAACGTGCCCATTGATCCCCATCCCTACGAGCTTTTGGAGCCGTTTTATATCGCCGCCAAGCATGACGTCGGTCTCGCTTTGCAAGCCCTCGAGGATATCGGATGGACGCTAGATCCAGGGGGGCAGCGTGAAAATCGTGGCCTTGGATGCATCGGTAAAAGAGGGTTCGCCGACGGGCTTCTTGGTGCATCGCACCGGACCCATCGATCGGGCATTGACGGTTTTCCTTACGGTGAGCGGTACGGCGACCAGTGGAACCGACTACAACCCTGTAATAACTGCCAGTGTCGAGATTCCGATTGGAGAGCCCTCGGTCAATATTGATGTGACGCCCATATTTGATGCTGTCACCAAGGAAAAAAATGAGACGGTGATCGTTGCCTTGCAGGCGAACACGGCCTATACCGTGGGTTTTCCAAGTACCGCGACCGTGACGATACTGAATAACGTGCCAGCCTTCGGCACGGGAACTCCACCGCAGGCGGAAATAGGTGTCCCCTATAGTTTTGATTTGCCTGTCAGCGGTGGGGAGGAACCATATCCTGTGGTTACAATCTCGAAGGGCGCTCTGCCGGACGGCCTGACCCTTAGCGGCCTGACAATTCAAGGCACGCCGAGTCCTGCGGCCAAGAAGGCGAGCATTACAATCAAGGTCACCGATCAGAAGGGAGTATCGGCGAGCAAGAAATATAAGATCACGGTGTTGACGGCTGTCAATATTGCCACGACGAGTCTGACGAACGGGCAGATTAACAAAGCGTACAAAGCGACGCTCAAAGTGACTGGTGGCAAGAAGGCTTATACATGGTCGGAGACCAGCGGAACGCTTCCAGCGGCCCTCACTTTGAATCCCGCCACCGGCGGCATAAGCGGCACGCCGTTAGCGCAAACAACCTATCACCTCATCTTCAAAGTGACCGATGCGCTTGGCGGCACGGATGAGCAAGCGCTTACACTGACGATCAATTAACCGATCGTCCGGTCGGCCGTTTAGCGGTTGAAATTATTACCGTCAAACCTGCGCGGCAGAACTAAAGGTGCGCCGACATTCGGCGAACCACGGCAAGCTTAAACAAACGAAGAGCTAAGTCATCAAGCGGAAAACCGCGCGCTCAGGCGCCGGTCTCAGCCTGGTTCGGGTATGAGGATATGATTTGTGACGCATAGGTGACAAATGCTTCTCTCCACCTCCGGCGATCACCAGCAAGCGGCCGGCGAGCCTGACTCTGTGTTTTTGACGGAGTTCGAGGAACTTCCGGTACAACGCGATTCGCTCGTTGGGTCGCGCCGATGAGTCTTCGAAGGTATCGACGATTTCTCGCAAAAGACTCATGACTGCTAAAGTGTTGTCCGTGCCCAAAGTTAATGTGTTCATGGAAAGGTGACTAACGCAAAAGCCGTGCAAACCAGATAAGCCACGCATTTTTCACGGTATGGGTCGACGGGGGCGCTGACAAAATGCGGTACTTGCAAAAGAGAGTCACGGGAGATTGCCGTTTTCTCGCGTCGGTAGGGTAGAAAATAGTTGTGTGACGCAGCAAGAGCTGATTTTGCGCGGAAAGGTTTGTGAATTTATCGAAGCGCTATTTTGACGATTCCGAGACAAGCGAAGACAATCGTCACGGAATAAAGGCCGGGCCCCATGCGTAAGAGAAACGGGTTGCCAATGAGCGTCAAGCAGGAACAGAGAAAAGCCGCATAAGACAATCTAAGAGCCAATCTAGGTTTTGACATCCGCAATTGTAAATCACCAAAGTACGCAAGCCAATCGTGACGCGTGAAAGCCGGCCGGCCCCTTGCTCTACGACGAATGATGAGTACGCCGAGACCGGCTAGAATCACAAACAGCAGTGTAAGACCCTCCCACAACACAAAGCCCATCTTTTCCATGGTGAAGTCCAATTTTTTCCTCTTGTAAGCCTTTTTCGCGTGTGTCGCAGCATAAGTACAAATTGCGTGCCGCAAATCAGGTTGCGCGCAAAAAAGGGTTGGGATCCGAACCGATGTTAACCTTCGAGGCTACGGATTCTTTTCAATTCACTTCGTTACGCCTCCGCGAATCGCCTGTTTGGCCACGATTTACGGGGATATATCGATCTCATAGCGCCCGCGGGGGAATTTGTTCTGTGATTTAATGAGGCAAGCGTGACGGAGTCTGGCATTTCGTCGCGCTAATGCCCGGAACTTCAATAGGCGATGCGCGCCTTTTTCACCTGGTCGGCCCGGATCCATCCTTGCTTGGCGAAGTATTCCGAGAGATATCGAACCGACTGTTCGGCGGTAGCCCTGGCCATCTGAGCCACGTCCGTGCGGTACGCTTCATACCCCGTGCCGATGGCTCCGCTTGCAATCACGCTGGCGGTCACTCCACCTTGGACCGCCGCACTGGCCGGTACGGTTGCCGCTGCTCCGGGCATCTTCCCGCTGTCGGACCGAGTGGTGAAATCGAGCAGTTTTCGCCGTTCGATCCCGTGGTAGAGTTCGACTCGTGTTTCCACTTTCGATGCGCCGGAGCCAAAGCCAATGAGGAGCCGCCGCAGGGGATTGCCTTGATCGACGGTGAGGAATTTTCCGTCGATCAACAGTTCGTTGTCACCAGCAAGCGTCCCGCGCGCGACCGGCGCGACGGCGAAACCTAGGCCGCGAAGTCCTTTGACTAATTCGCCGGTCGCGGCGTCCGCCGCGTGCCGCTTAATTTGGCTCTCCCGTTCCGCGGGATTATTTTCCGATGGCTGCTGGCGCAGAATGCCTTGATATTCCTTGACGGCTGCCTCGTCCATCGTGAAATCGCAAACGAGAATGCGCGCCGGCGGCGGAAGGTTGGTATCCTGAATCCGGCTCAGCGGCCGAACCGCGGTCTGCCCGCAAGCGGCGATGAAGAAAAAAATGGTGACTGGCAAGATGTACGATGCGCCAGAACGGCCGCTGCTTGCCATAACCCTTCTTGTAGCAGGAGCGCAGGTTAAAGAAAAGGATCATGTTGCGCCGTTCTATTCTGTCATGCGCGATGATGGGATCCATGACACGACGAGAGCCGACACCGAGCTTGATAGCAGGGTACTCCTCACTCGCGCAGTGGTGTACTGAGAGGGAAACGATGACCCAGCCGGTCCAGCCTCAGGGATTCAACCTGAGCGGAGTATTGCCTTGCCGCCAAGTCCGGCGGTTCGACGATTCAATGCCCGCGGAGGCAGCCGCAGTCAGAATTGCTTAGGCGTCTCTGCCCGGATACGGTTTCGGCGTTGCGGCTTCCAGCTCCTGCTTGATCAAGTATTCCGGACGCGCCTTGATCTCGTCGAAAAGCTGCGCAAGGTAGGCTCCGAGCACGCCGATTCCGAGCAGATTGGCGGAGCCAAAAAACAGCATTACGACCGTCACCGACGTCCAACCCGACACCGCAATCCCCACCGTCCAAGAATAAACGGCCTGCAGGAATAGAACGATCGCGGCAAGCATGCCCACCAGACCGAACCGAAAGACCAAGCTCAGCGGTTTGGCGCTGTAGGCGGTAATCGCGTTGATTGCGAGCTTGGTGAGCTGCCCGGTGCTCCAGCGGCTGGTGCCGGCAATGCGTGGCGCGACGTCAAACGCAAGGTGCTTGGTGGCAAAACCCGTCCATACCGTCATGCCGCGGAAGAAACGCACTCTCTAGTGAAATAGAAAAATATATTCGCCGGTGTGTCTCTCACATGCCGGCGACCGTCGTGGCATCACGGTCGGTGGGCCGGCGACAACTTATCTGAGGTAGCCCCGTTCGCGGTAAAACCGCTTGGCGCCGGGGTGCAGCGGCACGTCGTAGGGCGCTTCGTCGTCGTTGGCGCAGAGTTGGGCGATGTCGAGCGGCTTGTAGTTGTCGGTGGGGATGAAGTCTTTGCGTTTCTCAATCGCTTCGCATAGCGCGTAGGCTACGTCGTTTGGCATGTCGGCGCGCACGATCATCGGCCAGCCGCTGAAATCGAGGGTCTGAACGTCTTCGCTCATGCCGTGAAAGCCAAGTCTTGACATCATCACCGAGCGGTATCCCATCGCCGCCAAGGGCTTAAGAACCGCTCCATCTACGGGCAAGTAGCGAAAGCCGTTATCGAGAGCGGTTTGCCCCCAGCTCTTGATCCCCTCGTCGAAGACCGCGTTGACCGCGCCGCTTTCGATTGTGGCGCGCCGCAAGGGATCGCTGGGCCGCGTCACCGAGTGAATTTTCCCGCCCCATTTACGAATATCCGCGAACGAAAAGCCGGCGGCACTCATTACGGCCGCCAGGGTAAACACCGTCGAGTTTTCCCTGAGGGCGAGTGGGTCTACCCGCCGGGTGGAAAGCTTTAGTGGAAAGCGTTCCCTCTTGATTTGAGATAGCGAAGTGATGCCGGTCGATTCATGCACCGCAAAGGCGACCACGTCATGGGAAGGGAAAACCGCGACGGCGCGTAAAGGATAGCGTTTGCGGAATGGACCCTTGCCTCGGCAAGCCATCGTCAACAACACCGACGGGTTGACCCATGCCAAAGAAATTTCACCGCGAGCGACCGCGACGATCTCGCGCATGCTACCGGTGGCGAAGGAGAGCGAGACGCCGTCTTTCTTGTCGCTAGCTCGGGTGGCGAGTGAGAGCCGAACGGCGTTGCCTAAGCGCGAATCGGTTTGCAAAACGCCCTCGGCCGCCCTCATGGATTCGGACGAGAGCGACGTATCGTACAAGGATGCAGCCAGTTCCAAGATTCCCTTGGCGCGCTGGACGCCCGCATTGTAGCGCTTGATGGTCATAGTTCGGTTAGCCTCCGAATGAATCGCTGCGGGATTGCGTGCCAGCTTTCTGGTAAGCCCACCGGCGGCCAAGACACATTCCGGTTTGCTTGGTGAATTTTCGCCGCCGAAGCATCAAGCGTGCGCCCGAATCAGATTTTGCGCGAGGCGCCAGCGCAAGACCTCGTTGGCGCCTTCGGTGATCCGCGTGCTGCGGATCTGGCGGTACCACCATTCGAGCGGCAGCTCTTTCATCAATCCCAAACCGCCGTGCACCTGGATGGCGCGGTCGACGACGCGGCTCGCCATCTCGGTGGCCATGACTTTGACCATATAAGAAAGATTGCGCACATCCTCGCCTTGATCTTGACGCCAGGCGCACTCGTAAACCATCAGGCGTGTCGCGTGCAGCTCCATCGCCGAGTCGGCGATCATGAACTGGATCGCCTGGCGATCGGCCAGCGGCCGACCGAAGGTCACGCGGATCTTGGAGTACTCGATCATCATGTCCAGGGCGCGCTGGGCGATGCCCACCGGGCGCGCGCCATGCCCGCGGATCCGCCCCTCGGAAATCCATTTTTGCGCGAGTGAGAATCCGCCGCCAACCGCGCCAATAACATTGGCCGCCGGCACACGCACGTTGTCGAAGAGAATCTGCCAGGGCGCTTCTCCCATCATGGTCGGCCAATTTCGTTCAAGCACGACGCCGGGGCTTTTGAGATCGACGGCGAAGCAGGTGATACCGCCGCGCGCGCGTTTCTCGGGATCGGTCAACGCCATCAGTTGGACATAGTCTGACCGCCCCGCGGCGGTAATGAAGCGTTTGGTGCCGTTGACGATGAACGAATCGCCGTCCTGCACGGCGCGCGTGCGCATCGCCGCCGGATCGCTACCCGCGTCCGGCTCGGTCTGGGCGAAGCAGAAGCGCAGCTCGCCGCGCAGCACCGGCTTCAAAAATCGCTCCTTCTGCTCTTCGTTGCAATGAAACAGGACCGGGCGCACTTCCGGCCCGAATAGTTCCAGGCCACGAAAGGGTAGGGAGGCCGCGCGAGCCACTTCTTCATGAATGATGCAGCGGGGCAAAAGCCCGAGACCGGCGCCACCGTATTCCGCCGGCACATCGAGCATCCAAAGCCCCATGGCTTTGGTTTTCTCTTGCAGCGGCTCGAGCAGCCGCTCCGGCATCGGTCCCTCGCTGTCGTGGCGATACTCGTGCTCCAGCGGAATCAACTCCTTGTTCACGAATCGCCGCACCGTGTCTTTGAGTAGCTGGATCTCTTCAGGCAGATTGAAGTCCATTTTCTCCCCCTTCGCTCTTCTCTTAATTTTCGATCTTAGATTAGATCGAACATCCGCAATCCAATTTACGACAACTCAGTTTCGAATAGGCGACCAGATTTTGGAACATTGGGCCACTCCTCAGCACAGTTTCTCCGACTCTTTGCGAATTGCATCGATGACGGCCGCGAGCGTGGGAACCGGATCGGTCTGATCTTTGAACGGCGCGAGGCGCTGGCAAATTTCCGCCGCGGCCAGATGAAAACCGCCCGGCAATCCTGCGGCCCTGAACGTTTCGGCGATTTCTTCCATCTCGCCGA
The DNA here is from genome assembly GCA_030688735.1 of Deltaproteobacteria bacterium. GTDB lineage: Bacteria > Desulfobacterota > Binatia > UBA9968 > UBA9968 > JACPFE01. The sequence continues at coordinate 10,379 of JAUYJC010000124.1, read as the reverse complement.
CGTAACGCCACATTTTGGGAACCGCCACCGCTGCTGCACGCTGGCAACGGCGCTCGAGTTCGGGTTGAGAAATGTTCCACTCCTCTAATAGCGCGTGGTCGACGCCTTCATGGGCCGCCAGGGCGCGAATCGCCAGCAACAACGCGTCGGTGCACTTGGTCCACGCCGCATACGCGACCTTGAGGGCCGAGGCGGCACCGGGCTCCGGGCCGATGGCTCGGGCGTCGAGCATGCTCGCGGAAAATAATTCGGCTATTTCCGGGGCACGCATTCCGGAGAGATAGAGGCGGGTCGTTCCGGCTTTTTTTACCGGCGCGCCGATGATGCCGCCGTCGACGAAGCTCGCGCCGGCTTTTGTGACGATTTCCCCGACCTGCACGGCGGTGGCCCGCGAAATCGCGTTGGCGTCGACGTAGATGCCTTTGAAGTTTTGCCGCGCGACGATCTCAGCGACTTCCAGCGCCGCGTGGGGCGGGCAAACGGAGAGAACGACGTCGCTCTCGCGCAACGCATTGGGTAACGTCTCCACGTCGATCAGGCCGGCCTGCTTGGCCCGCTCCCGGTTGGCTTTGCTTCTTTGCTCCGACGCCCAGACCACGCGAGCGCCGCTGGTCCCCGCGGCGGCGCCGATGGTGGAGCCCATGTTGCCGGGATGCAGCAGTGCAATGGCTTTGATGGTCATTTTGGGTATCTCCGCTAATGTCGGGAAGCTAATCGAGATCGGTGCGTTTAGTCAAGGAAGTTGGAGGAACAAATTGCCGGTTTTCCTTGACCTGCGCCGGTCTCATTGATAAGCGATGAAACATGTTGATTCTGAGCAACGAAGAAATTGAGTCGTTTCTTTCCATCAAGACCTGCATCGACGCCCTGGAACGGGCCTACAAGAGTTGGCATCAGGGCAAGGCGATCAACCGCCCGCGCACGGATTTGGTCCTGCCTTCGCCCAACGAGTCCGGCGTCTATGCTTTTAAGTCGATGGAGGCGGGGCTCACCGATCCGCCCATCGTCGCGATGCGGATCAACTCCGACATTATCCGCTGGCGGCAACAGGGAGGAAGGGTCCTGAAAACCAAAGTGCCGGCCGCGCCCGGTGATAAATACGTCGGGCTGGTCATGCTGTTCTCCACCGAGAACGGCGAGCCGCTGGCGATTTTTCCCGACGGTGTGGTCCAGCGCATGCGCGTGGCTTCGAGCAGCGCCATCGCAGCGCGCCATCTGGCGCGCGAGGACTCGAGCACGCTGGCGCTCTTCGGTTCCGGCTGGCAGGCTGGGAGCCATCTGCCGGCGATGTGCGCCGTGCGCAATCTCAAGAGAGTGAACGTTTTCAGCCCGACCCAGGCCAATCGCGAGACCTTCGTCAAAGAGATGCAGCAGAAAGTGACCGCGGAAGTGCGATCCGTGGAAAGTGCGGAAGAGGCCGTGCGCGATGCCGATATCATCGCGACGACGACGAATTCATTATCGCGGGTGATTAATCCTGATTGGGTAAAGCCAGGCATGCATGTTACCTGCGTGCGGGTGCCGGAGCTCGGCGATGAGACGATCCGCAAAGTCGGCCGGTTGATCATTCACTCGCATAAGCACGCGCCGGAAAATTACGTCGCCGGCTTCGGCGACGACGGCATACCCGCTCACGATGCCATCGACATCATCAAGCGAGGCCCGGGGAAAGCCAAGGACTCCCTGGTAGAGCATCCGTTTTGGCTCGCGGCTCCCGAATTGAGAGAGTTGGTGGCCGGCAGCGTGCCGGGTCGGGCCACGGCGGATGAGATAACCTGTTTTCTCAATAATCTCGGTATCGGTCTACAGTTCGCTGCCGTAGGCGCGGCGGTTTATCAAGAAGCCAAGGCCAAGGGAGTCGGGCGTGAGATTCCAACCGATTGGTTTTTGGAGAGCGTGCACCCGTGAGTCGGGTGACAAGCCCGTCCGACCCTAACAAGCTGCTGAAAACGGATAGGTGCCGCGCAGGCGGGTAAATTGGTTGTCCTCGATTGCCTGGCGGGTAATCGTGCCCAGGCGATAAGTGATCGTGCCCGTTTTACGAATACGAGTCACGAACAGTAATAACGAAAGCTGCGCTTCTAATCGAGATATCCCTGTTCCTGCCAAAAACGTTCGGCGGCGGGATGGAGCGGCACTTCAAGATGGCCTTCGGGCGTGTCCCGCACCATCTGCGCGAGCGGGAGCGGCGCGTCCTCGGTCTAGGGGATTCGATCCTTGCTAGCGTCCAGCGCGCGGCAGAAATCACTGACGATCATGTCAGGCGTGTCTCTGTGGGTGTAAATCGGCCAGCCGCTGAAATCGAGGGTCGGGACATCGAAAGGGAGTTTGGGGAAGTTTGTTTGCTCAATTAAACCTCGGCGCAGGCCGATGGATTCCAGTCGCGTCAAGAGCGCTTCATCCAAAGACAAGAAATTCATTCCCACCTCGAGCGCCATGTTGCCCCAGGTGCTCGCCCCTTCGTCGAAAATCGCGTGGATCTCGCCGCGCTGCACTGCGCCAATGCGGTTTGCGCCGTAGGCCATGCCGCGGTCATACCTGACTTCACCGCCCCAAGAAATAATATCCTCTAGCGTGAATCCCGCGGCGGCGACCACGTGATTCATGATGATGTGCAATGAATGGTCGGGCTGGCCGCGCAGGGACACTTTCAGGGGGAATTTGCGCTCGCGGATGTCGGCGAAGGATTTCAGTCCGGTATCGGCGGTGACGGCGAACACCATCTGATCCAAAGACGGCAGCACGGCGATGGCGCGTAGCGGCAGCGGCGCGTCGAACGGTGCGCTGCCGAGCGCGGCGAGCTTGAGAATCATCGACGGATTGATGATCGCAAACTGCGTCTTTCCCGCGGCCACCTCGGGGATCGCCGCCGGACTGTCGCTTGCAAACAGCGTCACCGGCCACTCGGTCGATCCTTGTTCGCGTAAATTTATGCGCGCCTGGAGGTAAGGCCAGTCTCGGCGGTTGACCAGCTCTGCGGCGACTTCGAGCATCAACCGCGAGCGGGTGGTGTGCGGGTGCGTGCGCATCCGCGTCGGCTTGAGAGTCAATTCATGGTTGCTCATGAAGTTAGCATTACCTGCCTTTCCTCTCGCGGTAAACGTTGCGCGCGCCAGGCTCAAGTCGGCGGCGCGGGGCTCGCTGGTCATCTTGAGCGGGGCAGAGCGAGTCTCGCTCGGCCCGTACTGTTGCCGCCTGTATTCGCTGTCGATCCACATTGCCGTCCCAACATAGACCAATGTGCTGCAAGTCTCCAATTGCCGCACAGCTCGGCGGATAAATTATACTCGCGCAAACCGGGAGCCTCAAACTCAGGAAAGCTAACTCCCCGTCTTCAATCCGGCGCGGCCGATCAGTTGTCCGCCCTCGGTTTCGAGATCGAGCCGCAGCTTTGTGCCCGGCGCGATACTGTTGAATGAGACGCTCGTCCAGAGCCGAAAGCCTTCTTCTCGCCCGCCCACCATGTTGTAAAAAGGAGAAGCGAAAATGAGTTTGCCGTTTTCGTGCCAGCGGTGGCGCACCCGTTCCGTAAGGCCCAACGGCGCTTTGATCGCCGTTACGCCGTAGAGCCGGAGCGGCTGGTTCGGTTGAAGCTCGGTCAAAGACGATACCACCCGGCGCGACACTTTGTCGAAGTCCCTGCCGAATTCGATGCTCGCCAAGCGCAGTGGAGCCGGGGGAATCAAGGGGCGCCCGAGTTCGATCAGACCGAGAAACAGCAGACCGGTCGCAAGGCCGAGCGCCCTGCGGCGGAATTTTGACTGTGAACTTGGATAAAAAAAAGACAAAAAGCCCAGGCACGCCAGGGCGGCGCTGACGCGTGTCGTGAGTGTGTTGCTGACGCTCCACAGGATTGGCAGCATGACGTTGATCAGGGTGAATAGATTAAATGCAAAGAACGTGGCCGTTAAACCGCGCTTCGCCGAAAGATGGCGGTCATAAATAACGTCAAGCGTCGATAGCATAGCGGACAATCCGATTAACAGCACGAAGAGAAAATTGCGCGACCCCAGAGTGGCGCTGGCGTAATAAATCGGTAGGACAAGAAACAGCATCTGCTGGTAAAAATTCTTGTTGAAAAAGTTGACGACGAGACGGAGCCGCGGGGCCCACGGCGCCAGCAGGCGGGGATGGTTGAGTAACTTCGGCAGAAAGAGGCTGGAGAGCCAGATGAAACTGACGTGGAAAACAACCAGCCGGAGGTAAGCAAAGTTCCGTTTTCCGAGCCACATGATGCCGATGCCCGAGATCAGGGCATAGAGGCTATGGAGCCACCAGAGTTTTTCCTGGTGCAGACGAAACCAGGCGATCAATCGATGGCGGAAGCTTGAACGAGATGTGGCGATGTTTGTGTTGGAGTCCGGCATAAAGGCGCTTTATCACTTAAAGCAAGCTTCGGCTTCATTGTCGATGGAATTAGGTGACCCCTGCCGTTGGCGTTATCGTTCCTCGCCCCGATGCGACGATGCGCGATTCTTCCTATTGCTTTATGAGTTTAGCCTAGCTACAAATTAGATCTGCTTAACAAACACCTCATATTATAAGGAGCGCGTAATGGCACAGAAGTATGTGGACAGTTTCGGCACGCGGAAGGTATTGAAAGTCGGCGGCGAGAGCTACGATATCTTCCGCCTCGATTTGCTGGAAAAGGCGGGATTCAAAAATATTTCCCGTTTGCCGGTTTCGTTGAAGGTTCTGTTGGAGAACCTGCTCAGGCAGGAAGACAACCATCACGTCAGCAAGGGCGATATCGAGGCGCTGGCCAACTGGAATCCGAAAGCCAAGCAAGAAAAAGAAATCGCCTTCATGCCGGCGCGGGTGTTGATGCAGGATCTGACCGGCGTGCCCGCCGTGGTCGATCTTGCGGCGATGCGTGAGGCGATGAAGCGGCTCGGCGGCGACCCGAAAAAAATCAACCCGCTGGCGCCCGTCGATCTGGTCATCGATCACTCGGTGCAAGTGGACTACTTCGGTAGCGCCGATGCTTTTCAAAAAAATTCGGAGCTCGAGTTTCAGCGCAATGTCGAGCGCTACGCGTTTCTGCGTTGGGGGCAGAATGCCTTCGACAATTTCCGGCTCATCCCGCCGGATACCGGTATTTGTCATCAGGTCAATCTTGAGTATCTCGCCCCCGTGGTTTTTCGCGCCAAGAAAGACGGCGCCCATTTCGCCTATCCCGACACGGTGGTTGGCACCGACTCCCATACAACGATGATCAACGGCCTGGGCGTGGTCGGCTGGGGCGTCGGCGGCATCGAGGCGGAAGCCGCGCTGCTCGGCCAGCCGATCATCATGGTCACTCCTGAAGTTATTGGTTTCAAATTGCACGGGAGACTGCCCGAGGGTACGACGGCGACCGATTTGGTGCTGACGGTCGTGCAGATGCTGCGCAAAAAGGGCGTGGTGGAAAAATTCGTCGAATTCTATGGCCCGGGCTCGTCCAGCTTGAGCCTGGCCGACCGCGCGACCATCGGCAATATGGGGCCGGAGTATGGCGCGACCATCGGTTACTTCCCGATCGACGACGAGACGCTCCGATACCTAGAATTGACTGGCCGAGATCCGGATCTCATCAAACTCGTCGAGACTTACGCCAAGGAGCAGGGGATGTTCCGCACGGATTCATCTCCCGAGCCGATCTTCACCGATACTTTAGAGCTAGACCTGGCCACCGTAGTACCGAGTCTGGCGGGGCCGAGAAGGCCGCAGGACCGCGTGCCGCTCACCGAAAGCAAAAAGGCCTTTAAAGAAGCTCTGCCGTCGTTAATGAAGGGCGGCGATGCCAACCAGCGGGTCGCGGTGCAGATGAACGGGGACAAGTTCCAGTTGGGGCATGGCTCGGTCGTCATCTCCGCGATCACCAGTTGCACCAACACTTCCAACCCCTCCGTGTTGATCGGCGCGGGGCTGCTGGCGAAAAAGGCCGCCGAAAAAGGACTGACGCGAAAACCTTGGGTGAAAACCAGCTTGGCGCCGGGATCGAAGGTCGTAACGGAGTATCTAAAGGATAGCGGCCTGCTGCCTTATTTGGAAAAGATCGGCTTCTACCTGGTTGGCTACGGCTGCACCACCTGCATCGGCAATAGCGGTCCGCTGCCGGAGGCGGTATCTAACGCGATTCAGGAGGGCAATCTAGTCGCCGCTGCTGTGTTGTCCGGCAATCGCAACTTCGAAGGGCGTATTCATGCCAATGTGCGCGCGAATTATCTCGCGTCGCCGCCGCTGGTCGTCGCCTACGCGCTGGCCGGCAGTATGGACGTGGACCTATATAATGATGCGCTTGGCAATGATCTAGACGGCAAGCCGGTTTACTTGAAAGATGTCTGGCCGACGCTGCAGGAGGTCCAGGAAGTGCTGCGCAAGTCAGTCAGGTCGGAGATGTTCAAGAAAGAGTATGCCCAGGCCACCGAGGGCGACGTGCAGTGGAAGAGCATGCCGGTTCCCGAAGGCGAACTGTTCAAGTGGGATGGCCAGTCGACCTATGTGCGCGAGGCGCCTTATTTCGACGGCATGTCACGGACTCCCAGCGAGCCGAAACCGATTACCGGCGCACGCGTGCTGGCGCTGCTGGGCGACTCGGTGACGACGGATCATATCTCGCCGGCGGGTTCCATCGAGAAGAATGGACCGGCGGCGCGCTACCTTACGAATAACGATGTCCTGCCCAACGACTACAACCAATACGGCGCCCGGCGCGGCAATCATGAAGTGATGATGCGCGGCACCTTCGCCAATATTCGCCTGAAAAATTTCTTGGCGCCGGGCACCGAGGGCGGCGTCACGGTTCATCTGCCGGACAAAAAGCAGATGTCGATTTACGACGCGGCGATGCAGTATCAGAAAGAGGGGATGCCGCTGATCGTCATCGCCGGCAAAGAATACGGCACCGGCTCGTCGCGCGACTGGGCGGCCAAGGGTCCGCGGCTGCTCGGCATCAAGGCCGCCATCGCCGAGAGCTTCGAGCGCATCCACCGCAGCAACCTGATCGGCATGGGCATCGTGCCGCTGGTCTTCAAGCCCGGCGAAAATCTCAAGACCCACGGCCTGACTGGATTCGAGAAGTTCGACATCCTCGGTATCGGCCCCGGACTAAAATTGCGCCAGGAACTGACCGTAAAGGCGACCGCCGACGACGGCAAGACCACCGAGTTCAAAGCGATCTGCCGCATCGATACGCCGGCGGAGCTGGACTATTACCGGCATGGCGGAATTTTGGAGTACGTTCTGAGGCAGTTGCTGCAAAATTGACAACAAGTTTGCACCACGATGGTCCCGGCGCGGCGCAGCCGCAACAAAAAAGAAAATGCAACTTTTACCACGAAGGACACTCGCCCGGTGGAATTGGGGCCTGGTATTCCACGGGGCAAGAGCACGAAGGACGGAAGTTTAAAAATATTAATGTCCGAAACCTTCGTGGCCTTCGTACTACTATAGTTCCAAATATGCGCGGCGTGCGCAAATGATCTGGAGACTGAAAGCACTCGGAGTCGGAAATACCTCCCGCCAAGGCGCAAAGCATGTCCTGAGCAACGTCGAAGGGTCGCCAAGTACGGAGGGGAAAGACAAAAATTCTTACGAATGATTTTCACCCGTATTCTCCGACCTTTGCGGCCTTTGCGCCTTTGCGGGAGATACTCCGAGGTTCGGTTGCGGCGTAGCCGCGCTGGGTGCTTCGTGGTGAGATGATTCTGGGCGAATTATTGCAAGCCTGTGATTACCAGAAGAGAAGCGCTGGCGGTGCTCGGAAAATTATCGCTGGCGCTGCTAGGCGGCTTCCATCCACTCCCTCGCCGCGGCGCCGAAGCCGCTGAAAAACTTTCGATGGCCGCTCCCAACCACATTCGCCGCTACACCGCCGACAATCCCGGCATCATGACGCTTCAAGGGACGAACCAGTACGTCGTCGGCAAGGAAAACGTCGTCGTCATCGACGTGGCGCTCGGCGCCGACTCGAACATGGACGGGATCATCGAACAGGCCGAGGCGATGGGGGCCAAGAAGATCGAAAAGATTCTGCTCACGCATATCCATAGCGATCACTGCGGCGGCGCGTTGGCGCTCAAAAAGCGCACCGGCGCCAAGCTGGGTATTCACCGCTCGCGCGCTGGATTTCTGGGCGGCGAAGATTTTCAATACGGCGACAACGACCGCATCGCCCTTGGCGGCGGGGAGCTGCATGTCTTGCACACGCCCGGCCACGAGTCCGGCCACTGCTGTTTCTACGAGGCGGGCGACAAAGTGCTATTCAGCGGTGACAACATTCTGGGTTTCGGCACCGCCGTGATTCGCCCGCCGGACGGCAACATGACCGATTACCTGAAGTCGCTGGAGCGTTTGCTCGGCTTCGACATCAGCTTAATCCTGCCCGGTCACGGACCGCTCATCGGCAAGCCCGAGGCAAAAATCAGGGAGTACATTCAGCATCGCTTGGAGCGCGAGCAGCAGGTGCTCGCGGCGCTGCGCAAGGGGCGCAACACCATCGGCGATATCACGCAAATGATCTACGTCGACGTTTCGCCCGCGCTCCAGAGGGTCGCCGAGTTTTCCGTCCAGGCGCATCTGGAAAAGCTGATGCGCGAGGGCCGGGTCAAGAGGGAAACCAACCGTTATTTGCTGCTGAGCGACAACTGAGCCGGTTGCTTGGCGGATTCGAAGGGCAAGTCCACCGACTCGGGGGCGATTTCAAGATTCTTCCAGTTTTCTTCGCTGACTTCCAAGGCGCGGGCTGACGCGATGCCGTCGAGAAAAAGCACCACGGCACCTCGGGTTTGCAGCACGATCGAGCGTCCGGTGCGCAGGTTCGCTTTCCAGCCGTCCGGCTGACCCGGCGTTTCGTCGAAGCGCACGCGGTGGCGCCGCTCCAGCACGGAGCGAAAGGCGCGTTGGAAATCGCGCGCTTCCTTGTCGCCGCTCCAGGCGCTGATCCAGGCCGTTATCAAACCGTCACCGTCAGGGTATGCCGAAAGATGATCGCCGGTCCAGCCTGCGGCAATCTGCCTGGACTCCTCGCGCGGCTGATTCGATCCGAGCAGTATTTGGATTCGAAATTCTCCCAGAGTTTCATCGAGGACGGCGTTTTCCTTGAATTGTCGCCTGAGCCCGAAGGGCGTGATGCGTAACGGGGTAAAGCGCCGGAGGTAGTACTTCTCAGGATGGAGAATTTGCGCGCTGGAAATCGGCGGCTCTGCGAACAGCGCGTTGACGCCGCTCCAACCTTTGGCCAAGAACGCCCACTGGGCGAATTGACTTCCGTCGCGGTAGGGGAAAATCAGATCTTGCTTTAAGAGTTCGGGAAGATGGCCGCCGACCTTTTCCAATCCCGCGGCGAATCTGTTGGTCGCTTGGGCCCAATTGAGCGGCTCCCGGTATTTGCTCAGGTAGTTGAGCGCTACCAGCAGTGCGTCGCCGTCCGCGAGCGCCTGAAAGGCAAGCTTGCGATCTTCCGAACCCAGGCCTTTGACTCGATCCGACCAACGGAAATGCTGGTCTTGCAGCGCCCGCGCCAAGGCGAGCACCGACGCGACCTGATTCGGGTCGCCATTTTGCGTTCCAGCCAACGCCTCGCCGAGCCTTGCCGCCTCCGGGGCGATCGTCAGCCTTTCGCGGCCGGCTTCGTATACGGCCAACCGCTTCAGCCTCGCAAATTCCATCATCGCCTTGGCAAAATCGACGGACTCGGCGAGAAGGCCGATGCGCTTATAGGCGCGCGCGATTTGCGCCAGCGATGGACCGCCAAGATCGTCTCCGACACCCGCGCTTGATAAAGCCGAGAGTTCGGCCTGATCCGCCGTCTGCTTGAACGGCAGGGCGCGAATCTCGCTGACTCGCTGCTTGAGTTCGGCAAGAGAGAGAGGGGGGGAGGGCGCGGAGTTGAGCCGCGGCGGTTCCGAACCGGCGCAAGCGGCGAGCAGCCCCGAGAGAATCGCGATGGCGAGCTTGCCCGAGACGCGTGACCCGCGAAAGCGAAATTTCTCTGTTACCACGGCAACACTATTCATCTATTTCTCCACGATGATCACCGCGAACCCGGCTTGTGAGACCTGCCGTGCCCGTTCTTCAGCCGCGGCGCGATTCGAGAAGGTGCCGAGCTGGACGCGGAAATAGGTAGCGTCTCTGGTTTGCAGCGGAGCGATGGTTACGTCGGCATAGTCTTGCGCGAAGCGATCGCGCAACGACTGCGCGTTTTCAACCTGGGAGAACGACCCCAACTGAAGCGTGTAATCGAGCGAATCGCGGATGGTTTGGACCCGATAGGGACCGCCGTCGATCACCTCGATGCGCACCGGGATGGTGCCGGGGCCGACGGCGCCGAGGGCTTGCGCGGCGGCGTAAGATAGATCGAGGATGCGGCCTTTAGCAAACGGTCCCCGGTCGTTGAT
>JAUYJC010000121.1 GCA_030688735.1 Deltaproteobacteria bacterium | reverse complement strand
ATCCCCAGGGACGGAACACGCCCATCCATGGGCTGCATGCTTGGATGATTTTCAGCCGCATGTACTCCTTGTCCCGGTAGCCATAGGCGCGGCGGATGAGATTCTTGGCCTTGAGGTTGGTCGCCTCGATGTATCCCAGCGACACCCGCTTGTCGCAGCAGGCGAGGATTCCGTCGAAGTGAGTCTCCACCATGCGGGCAAACTTGCGGTAGGGCTTGAGCCGGCTCCACTTGAGCTGGCCTACCCAGGCGTCGAAGAAGCGGCGCGCGCAAGTCTTCGACTTGTAGGACCATAGGTGGTTGAACGACTCCTTGAGCAGATGAGCTTTGAGCAGTTTACGGCTGGCCCCCAGCAGATCGTTGAGCGCCTCACGGGCCTTGCCGCGAACATGGGCCCGGCGGGAAAGCAGGATGAACTTCTTGCCGGCCAGAAGCCCTTTGAATCGGCCGGCCGCCTTGCCCAGCTCCACCCTCCTGACCTTGTTGAGCGCGTCGAGCAGGTGGCGGATGACGTGGAACTTGTCGTAGATGATCTGGACGCCGGGGCAGTGGGCCTTGAAGCTGTTGCGGTAGGGCTTCCACATGTCCATGACGGCATGGGTGACGAGTCGAGCCCTGGCGGCGCCGAACCAACGCCAGAACTTCCTGAGGTCTTTCTCCTTGCGGCCTGGCACGACATTGAGCAGTTCGGGACCGCGAGGCCCTTCCAGGGCGCTGATCATGGTCCAGTAGGTCTGGCCTCTGCCCACGGCGATCTCATCGACTCCCAGGACCGTGATGCCGTCCAGCGATCTCCCAGCCTGGACTTTTTCCAGAGCCTGCTTGTCGATGGTCTTGACCGTGGCCCTATGCAGCAGCATCAAAGCTCCCGCGGCCTGGACGGTCATGACCTTGCACAACTCATGGACCACGGTGGCCAACGAACACGTGACCATGGGACCATCCGCCGCAAAGAGCAACGGCTCCAGGTTCAGGCCGCACTGCGGGCAACAAACCCTGAAGCGGCGCACGCGCAGGAAGGTCGGATACTGCCACAGTGGCAGATGCTGGACCTCGATCCGCCAGCTGGAATGGGCTGTTCTCAGCTTGCGCTGACACTTTCCACATTCGTAACTGCGTCTGAGCCGTTTGAGTTCAACTACCACTGCCTGCCGTCCACGGCGCTCTTCCACCGTCACCTTGGCGATAGAATATCCCTGGATTCCGAGCAGTCTTCTGACATAATGAAGTCGCATCGGGTTGGGCCTCCCGCCTGTCCATTGGGTGATGAACAGCGAGAGTATACCCTAACTGCCTGCGTACTATGCGCAGGCAGGCCCGATGCTTTGCCTGTTGGAAACACTTTTCACAAAAATCTGTCATGAGCCCAAAGAAGAGTACTACGCGGTCGAAGACCAGAGGTTTTTGGGGGCCGAGGGATTTGCGGAAAAGCTCCAAGACGAGCATGAGGAGCCGAGAGCGAAACAGCGTCGACCCTTGGATAAAGTAGTCGAGCAACTCGGCAAGGAGTTAGGGACTGACGGTACTGAACTCAAGAGCGGGGACCGCACCTGGCCGGTGTCCAGGGCGCGCACGATGATTGCCTACGTACTGGTTCGACGACAGGGATATGCACTGGGCGAGGTGGCGAGATATTTTGGGCGGGACTCGGCAACGGTGGGGATACTGATCGGACGACTCGCTGCCCGGATAGCCGAGGACGATGCGTTTCGACGAGAGATCGATCGGCTGACTAAAAAAGTATAGAAGTAACAGTCTGACCCTCAGCCCTCAGCCCCTCCTTCTGAGGTCTCGTATCGAGGGGTACGGTTCCTGCTGGGCCTACTCGGGATATTCGGAAATTAAAAATTCCGTTTGTCCTGAGTAGGCGGCGCTCGGCGCCGCCGTATCGAAGGACAGAGCCCAACGATTTTCTTGATCACTTCCCCGCGCGGTTAAATACGAGCACGGGGTTGGTCTCGCAAGGGGTTCTTTACGCCCCTCGTTTTTTCACTGGACAGTTGACACAACTACTGATAATCAGTAGCATTGTGAAATTGGAATTTGAATCAGACGCCGCCAAGGCCGCGGCCAACCTGCAGGCCCACGGCGTCAGTTTCGAGTTGGCGAAGACGGTATTCAAAGACCCGTTTGCCATCGAGTTTCTTGACGATCGTGAGGACTACGGCGAAGAGCGTTTTGTCATTATCGGCATGGCGGAAGGACAGGTTCTGTTGTTCGTAGCCTATACCTAACGCGTGGAACGCATTCGCATTATTTCAGCCCGGAGGGCGACAAAAAATGAGCAAGACCAGTACTTCAGGCAGAACGCCTAGACCGATGACTGCCGCCGCCGTTGAGCGCGCGGCGCGCGCGGACCGTGACGCGCGCCCGCTGACTGAAGCCGACTTCAAGCGCATGAAACGGACGCCGCAGGCGAAGATCATTCGCCGCGCTCTGGAACTGACGCAAGAGGAATTCGCCGCCCGCTACCATATCCCGCTCGGGACTTTGCGGGATTGGGAACAAGGTCGCGCGGAGCCGGATCAACCGACACGGGCCTATTTGACGCTCATCGCGCGCGACCCTGACCACGTGCACCGCTTGTTGAATCCAAAACCGCACTAACTGCGCCCGTTTTCAAATTCTCGAAAAGGGTTTTTTGTGGAGGGAAGAAAGGGGACAGGCTGGTTTTTCATTCAGCGCCGAGAATTCCGAACTCAAGGCCCGGCCGGAACGGCTAGAGAAATTGATGCGCGCAAAGGCCGCGCTGGCGCAGAGGCAGGAGGGGTTGGGTATCGGGATTACTTGCTCAATTTTTCAGTAGGTCAAACTCTGCGCTAGTCCCGGTGGCGACGTTCTCGACGATCAACTTGCCGGCTTCCCGGCCGCGCAATTGTTCGTTGGCGTTCAGCAACTCAATGCCATAGACCGTCCCATCTGGGGCGAGGTCAATGTTGAGCGATTCGCTCACGTGGACCGTCTCAACCTGGCTGGTTTTCTCTTGCAGGCGAAAATAAGCGATGTTGTGTGTTGGGTCGTAGGTCAACTTCACCATGACCTCCCTCTAAAAGAAGCGGGTGACAAGCGTGATGGCCAGCCAGTTTTCACCTTCTTGAGCGGCATAGACTTCCACCTGCTTGGTAGCATAAGTCTTACCTTTCCAGACCTGACCAAAGGCGAAATTTCTCCTAAAACCCGTGCGTCCAAACTTCGCCGGAAAGATCTCACCTGTCTCAACGGTAACGATCACCTCTTCTTCGGTTGCTCCTCTTTCGTCCAACCGTTCTCTGGCGTGTGGATGCAATCGAACACTCATCCCGCTTCACCACGACACTCGCCATAGCACACATGGGCTATCAGCTAACATAAACGAATGTTACTAGGGAAGAAAGGGGGCAGGCTGGTTTTTCGTTCAGCGCCGAGAATTCCAACCTCAAGGCCCGGGTGGAGAGGGGGACGGGACCTTCAGAAGAGAGGACCAACTGGTCACGATTGTTGAGTTGTAGAAGGTGATCTCTCTGGTCGCTGCGTCCCTGGAGATGAAGGATGCGCGGCTGCGCGCTCAGAGCAATTGCCCGCCGGGCATGTGCGGAAACGCGCTCATTTCGTGCGTCGGAGCCATCGGCTGGACCTTGGACAGGTGCGCCGCGCTGAGCTGATCGAGCCGGGTGACGCCGAGCAATCCCATGGTGGTGATGATTTCGCTTTCCAGCAATTCGAGAACTCGCACCAATCCGGCCTGACCTGCCGCCCCCAACCCCCAGCCTTGAAGCTTGCCGATGGCCACGGCCTTTGCGCCGAGCGCGATGGCCTTGAGCGCGTCGCTGCCGCGCGTGACGCCGCCGTCAAGCACGATTTCGGCTTTGCCGCCGACAGCGGCGACGATCTCCGGCAGCATGTCGATGGTGGCGCGGCCGTGGTCGAGCTGGCGTCCGCCGTGATTGGACACGTAGATCGCATCGGCTCCATGCACAACGGCGAGCGCCGCATCTTCCGCCGTCGCCACGCCTTTGAGAATGAACGGCAACCCCGCCATTCTTCTTATCGCGTCGAGCGTCTCCCAGGTGAGCCCGGCGCGGTATTCGTAACCTACGCCGCGGCGGCTCGGCGGCAGCCATCGATCCATCATCTGACGCTCGCGATGGCCGTAATGCGCGGTGTCCACGGTTAGGCACAACGCCGAATAACCGGCCTGCTTCACGCGCTTGAGCAGGTTCTCGACCCAGGTCAAGTCGCCCTGGACGTAGAGCTGATAAATCTTCGGGCTATCGCTCGCCGCGGCAATCTCTTCCAAGGACGGTTGGGTTACGGAGCTGACGAAATTGATCGTGCCGAACTCCTTGGCGGCTTTGGCCACGGCGACGCCGCCTTCGGGCGTCAGGGATTGCAGCGAGCCGATGGGCGCCAGCATCACGGGAATTCTCAGCCGGTGTCCGAGAAAGGTTGCCGAGGTGTCGATCTTGGAAACATCGATGAGCACCCGTGGGCGAAATGCCCAGCCGTCCAACCCATAGCGGTTGCGTCGCATGGTCGTTTCCGACTCGGCGCCGCCGGTCAAGTAGTCCCAGACGTTCTGCGTGAGATTACGCCGCGCGGCGACGATGATTTCCTGGTTGGTGACGAAATCTAAAGCCATGGTTGTCTCCTGACGGGTGATTTAGATGCAGCGTTCAAAAAGTCCAAACCGTGCGCATTCTAAGTGCGACAAGGAATGATAAGCGGCTATCGATTCGAGATAGGCGGAACGGCACGATGTGCTTCAACCCCAAAACGACAGAACCTATTTCTTCCCGCGGAAGCGGAAAAGTTCAACGAGTTTTTTTCGCATCGACTCTTCGCCGCCGGGGAGCAGGTCGAACTTCGTCGTGTTGTCGGCGCGCTGCAAAATGGCCCGGCCTTCGACGTCTTCGTGCATGGCGAGCAGAACTTCTTTAAGACGTTTGGCGACCGGCGCCGGCAAATCTTTACGGATCGAGACCAGGTGGCGGGGCAGGCTCGCCGATTCCGCCAGAATAGAGATCGCCGATTTTTCTTTTTCGCCGACGCCGGCATAATCGTCGTTGCTGAAAGCTCCTGCCGCCACATTTTTTGCCAGCACGAGATTCAATATATTCTTGTCAGACCCCGCGAAGAAGTAGCCAACCTCTTTGGTGGCTACCTTGGCGTCGAGCCCCGGCTTCTCCGTGAGTATCAATCTTTTGTTGAGCAGCAGCAGTTTCGGCATGAAGTATCCCGACGTCGATCCAGCGTCTTCAAAGGCGATCATCTTACCGAGCAGTTCCTCGACGCGGGAGATGCCGATCTCTTTGTTCGTAAAGATGATGCTTCGGTATTCCTTCATGCCCCCCTTCCAGCGTCGAACCAGTAAGGTGGCTGACCCCAGCTGGCTGATGAGATAAGTCGCATGGGGGCTCTCCATGTAGAAATCCACCCGCCTCTCTTCAAGCAGCTTGACCAGTTGTGACGCGGTGGGCGCGACCAAGACTGTGCCGGTGATCGTCGGCGTAGAGGAGATCTTGCGGGCGACGTAGTTAACAAATTCTCGCAACGGTTCAGGGACCGGCTCGCTAGGATTTTGAAAGACCAGACCCATCGTGAGGGATTTGACGCTCAATGGCTGCGGCGCTTTTTCGGCGGCGTTGCCGGCGATGGCTACAGAGAAAAAAAACACGACAACGGCGCATTTCGAGAGGAAACAACGTGGCTCTATTTTCATGGCGGCGACCTCACGTAAAGGGAATTTCATTGAATTAGCCCTAAACCGACACGTGATTGCGACTGAAGATACATAAGGATATCCAGGCTTCTGTGTGGCTAATCTGGCCAACACTATTTCTGTGCAAGGACTCGGAGATTGCACCGCGGAGGCGCTGAGGTCGCAGAGAAAAGAGTTTTTGATTAAAAAATACTTCGAACTCTGCGTACTCCGTGTCTGTGTGGTGAATAATTTTTCATACTAATCCTGGAAGACCCATATATAAAGACAGATGCCCTGCTCTTGCAAGCAAAACATGGCTAGGTGAATTTCGGATGAAATTCCTTAAGCACGCTCTCGACGTTGCCGAAGTCGGCCAACGTGCGGAGCGAGGCGAAGGTGGCAAAGGCCATCGGCAGTTCGCCCCGGCCAAATAGTTGCAACGCACGATCCGGCGCGAGCCACGAGCCATGAGTCCTTTCGGTGGCACTCGCGATCGGCGTTTGGTCATCCCGCATGGCTGCGAGAAAAAAACGCATTTCGAAGCCGCGGGAAACGTCGGCCGCCGTTTGCCAATGGGAAAAGTAGGCGAGCTTTGCGGCGTCGCAGAATAGATTTTCCCGCTCCATGAGGGCCGGAAAGTCCTGAGCGCCGTCACGCCGCGCGGTGCGCGCTTGCAGGAGCCGAGCGTTCAGTTCCGCGTCCAACCCTGCCGGTTCGCCGTTTTCCGTGATGGCATAAAAAACTCCCACGTCTTGGAAAAGCGTTCTGATGGCGGCGATCCAGAATCCCAAAGCCTCGGACGGTGCCAAGTGCGCGCTGAGGATCTTGCGTGCCTTCTCGCCGCTTAAGCCGCGGCAACGGCGCAATACGGCTTGCGTACGATCGCTTTTTTGAATCGATCCTCCCGGGAAACTATTTCTCTCGCCGAGAAGAGGCGGCTGGTCGGGATGGTGGGCGATAAAGACCTCAAAGCCCTGCGGTTGCGCCGGTCTTAGCAGGATCACCGACGAGGCTCGATGAAGATTGGCAGTCGCGCTCATCGCAGATCGAGATCCATGACGTGACCATAGACATTGCGGCAAGGCGCGCCGGAGCAGAAAAAAGTTCGTAAGCGGCGTGCGTGCGGCGAATAAACGACAATGCTGGAAGAAACTGTTCCGGATAATTCGCCATGCATGCAAATCGCATCTCTCGGATCGTTGGAGCCGTCTCCCAAGGTGTGATCTCCCAGGACCTCCCGCAATCGGAGAAACCGATCGGCGCCAACGGCGAGGTCGGTATTCAAATCCTCCGCGAGACCGGCAAAACGGACGTAGGCTCGATCCCGCTTATCCGAAGAAGCATCGGGCTCGGCGGCGCTGCTGAAGACGTGTAATCCCGGGCCGAGTGCTCTCGTCTTGATTTGACCGTCTTGGTTATAGGCGGACCAAGCTGCGTTGGCGTCGGCGCAAAGGAGCGTGAAGGGCTGGTAGTCGTCTGGCTGGGCCCCGACAAAGCGGCTCGCCTCAGCCGCCGTTTTGAAAGCAAGAACGTCCAGACACAGCAGGCCGCGCGAACGCGTGCCGGGCCGCGGCTTTGGCTCACCGTCGGATCTCCGATTGAGGATGCCTGCGAGCACACCATACTCATTGACTCCCAGCCAAGTGCCGCCGGCGCGTAGATCGCGTCCCGCGAGGATCGCGGGGGCGGCATTCAGCAATGCCGGCGGCGCCGAAGGGCGATCGTAATGCTCGTCCCGGTTGGCCGCGACCACCAACGGGTAATCGTCAAACGACTTGAAATACAGCGCCAATGTGCACACACCTATGCTTTACAAAAAGCTCGAGTGTTGCGCAAACAACCGCGCCAACAGCGCGTTGTCGTTGATTATCGATTATGTTAGCTTCCATTTTTGGAAAGGACGAATATGTTTCACTCTGTGGATGAGGTGATCGCCGGTCTGGGAACGCAAAAGTACATTTGCAACAAGCACGTCGCCACGGTGGTCTACCTCGGCACGGCATTGCAGAAGCCGATTCTGGTGGAAGGGCCGGCGGGCGTGGGCAAGACCGAGTTGGGAAAGGTTTTAGCGGGCGCTCTAGACATGGAACTCATCCGGCTCCAGTGTTACGAAGGGCTGGACGAAGCTAAAGCGCTTTACGAATGGGAATACGCGAAGCAACTGCTCTATACGCAGATTCTTAAAGACAAGATCGGCGAAGTCCTGCAGGGCGCGCCAACCCTGCGCGAAGCCGTTGATTGTATCGCCAAGCAAGACGGGGTCTTCTTTTCCGACCGCTTCTTGTTGCCCCGGCCGTTGCTGCGGGCGGTGCTGTCGGAGAAGCCGACCGTTCTGCTGATCGACGAAGTCGATAAATCCGACGCGGAGTTCGAAGCGTTCTTGCTGGAAATATTGAGCGACTTTCAGATCACCGTGCCCGAGATCGGCACGCTCAAGGCCAAGCATATTCCGCTCGTGGTGCTCACCAGCAACAACAGCCGGGAGATGTCGGACGCTCTCAAGCGGCGCTGCTTGCATCTGTTCATCGATTTTCCCGAGGCGCAGCGCGAGCTGGAGATCATCCAGCTCAAAGTTCCGGGGGTGGGGAGCCAGCTCGCCGAGGAGGTCGTGCGGTTGTTGCACCGGGTACGTAAGCTCGACTTGAAAAAAACTCCGAGCGTTAGCGAAACGCTCGACTGGGTGAGGGCGCTGACGCTCTTGAACATCAAGCAACTCGACCACGAGTTGGTGGAGCAGACCCTGGCGACTCTGGTGAAATACGAAGCTGATGTGCGCAAGGCCAACCAGGAGCTCAAAGCCTACCTCGCCGAACGCAGGGCTCAACAGGGAACGGCCGGTAGCGAAAAGGATCACCTGCATTAGCCCGGATTATCCATGCAACGAGGAGAAGCGACGACTGTTCGGGTCAGCCGAGCATTGAACCTTGATGTCGCTGGTTCAAAGTTCAAGGTTCCACGCGCTCCGCGCGGTTCAAAGTTCCGGGTTCCGGGTTCAACCTTGAACCTTGAACTCCCGTTGAACTCGGAACGGGCGAAGCTTTTGAACCTGGAACATTGAACTGACATTAATGATTTCGATAGGATGATGGAACAGCGCGTTATAGAATTCGCCAACGTCTTGAGGCGCAACGGGGTCCGCGTCTCACTCGCTGAGAACATGGATGCGTTTCGCGCCTTAAAGTCTCTCGGCATCTCCGATCCGCTGCTGTTTCGCCACGCGCTACGTGCCACGCTCATAAAGCGCGGCGGCGATATCCAGCCTTTCGAAGAACTCTTCAATTTTTTCTTCCTGGGCATCGGGCAATCGATCGATGTCTTGGACCAGCGCATCATGGCGGAACTGGGGTTGAGTCCGGCAGAATTCCAGCAGATGCTCGAACGGATCGAGCGCCTGCTCAAGGAAATGGAAGGCGAGATCTCCGAGCTTACCCGGGCGCTCCTCACCGCTAACCACGGCGAGCTCGAGCGTTTGCTCAGGGAGGCCGCGCAAGGGGAAGCGAAGTCCGGTTTCAATGACGCCCTTCGCTTTACGCCCTACACGCGAATGGGCGCACGCCTCGGGCTTGCGCGGGTTCAATCCGACGTTGAACGCTTCAAGGCGATGCTCCAGATGCTCGCCGGAGCGGGTGAAGAGCTGCCGAACGTGCTGCGTTATTTAGACGAGCGCATGCGTGACTTGAACCGCCTGCTGCGGGAAATCATCCAGCAGGAGCAGCGCAAGCAGGGCGTGGAGCCCCGCGACTTCAGCCAGCGAGGTTCGCTGGCCGACAAGAGCTTCGCGTTTTACACCGAGGACGACATCCGGCGCATGAACGACGCGGTGGCGCGGCTGGCGCAGCGGCTCAAAAACCGGCTCTCAGTGCGGCGCAAGAAGGCGGTCCGGGGCCGCTTCAACGTCAAGGAAACCCTGCGCCACAATCTTCAGTACGGCGGCGTGCCGTTCCATATTCGGCTCGACCGGCGCAAGAAAACTAAACCCCAGGTGATGATTCTGTGCGACATCTCGGATTCCGTATTGAACGCGTCCCGCTTTATGCTGCAATTCGTCTATTCGGTCCAGGACCTCTACGCCAAGGTGCGCAGCTTCGTTTTTGTCAGCGAGCTCGGCGAAGTGACCAAACTTTTCGAGGAGAACGATATCCATCAGGCCGTCGAAACGGCTCTCAAGGGCGACGTGATCGACATCTTCTCGCACTCGAACTTCGGGCGCGCCTTTGAAATATTTTACCGCAACTATTTTTCCGCGGTGAATGGCAAGACGACGGTCTTGATCATCGGGGACGGTCGCAACAACTACAATCGTCCCAGTGACTGGGTGCTGCGGGAGATTCAGCAAAAGGCCAAGCAGCTTATCTGGCTGAACCCCGAGAGCCGCATGACCTGGGGCGTCGGCGACAGCGAGATGCCGCGCTACGCGCCCCATTGCGACGTGGCCGAAGAGTGCCGCAACATCAACCAACTCTATAAAATCGTCGAGCTGGTCGCGCCATGAAGCTACTCTTCCTGCAAACTTTCGGCTGCCAGATGAACCAGGTCGACTCCGAGCGCATCGCGCGCGTGATGGGGCGGATGGATTATACGCTCACCGACTGCGTCGAGAACGCCGACCTGATACTGCTCAACACATGCAGCGTGCGCGACAAGGCGGAGCAAAAGGTTTACAGCGCACTCGGACGCTTCAAAGAAATCAAACAGCGACGCGCCGACGTCATCATCGGCGTGGGCGGTTGCGTGGCGCAGCAGGAAGGGGAGGCGCTGCTCAAACGCGTGCCCTATCTTGACCTGGTTTTCGGCACGCATAACATTCACAAACTGCCGGAAATCGTCGAGCAGGTTCAGACGCTGGAGAACCGCCCCGTGGAGACGGCTTTTTACCGCGATCCATCCTACATGGAAGATCCCGAAGACGCGGTTCGGGTCGGCGGCGCCAAGGCATTCGTCACGATCATGCAGGGATGCAATAAGGTTTGCAGTTTTTGCATCGTGCCCCATGTGCGCGGCCGGGAAGTCAGCCGCCCGAGCGAGAAGATTGTCCGCGAAGTCGAAGCGCTGGCGAATCACGGCGTCGTCGAGGTCATGCTGCTCGGGCAGAACGTCAACTCCTACGGCAAGAGGACTCCCGGCGAAATCGGCTTCGCCGAGCTGCTCGCCCGCGTCAACGCCATCGACGGCATTCAACGGATTCGCTTCACCACGTCGCATCCGCAGGATCTTTCGCCGGAATTGATCGAAGCCTACGCGGAGCTGGAGAAACTTTGCGAACACCTTCACCTGCCGGTGCAATCCGGTTCCGATTCGGTTCTCTCGCGCATGCGCCGCGGCTATACCCTGGACGATTATCTAGGCCGTCTGCGACGGCTACGGGCGCGTTGCCCCGAGGTCGCGATCAGCACCGATATCATCGTCGGCTTTCCCGGAGAAACCGAAACGGAATTCGCCGCCACCCTGGAATTGCTCGAACAAGTAAAGTATGATGAAATCTACTCGTTCACATACTCACCGCGGCCGCAGACGGTCGCGGCTAAATTGTACGACGACGATATTCCGGACGGAATCAAGAAGGAGCGTTTAACGCGGTTGCAAAATCTTCAACGGGGAATCGCGCTGTGCAAAAACAGGGAACGAATCGGCGCCGTGGAAGCAATCCTCGTCGAGGGCCGGGCGAAATTGAATAACGGTCAGATCATGGGGCGCACTCGTTCGAATCGCATCGTCAATGCGTTTGGACCGGAAGGACTGGTGGGAGAACTGCTGCCGGTTCGCATAACCGGCGCCACCGCCACCTCGCTGATCGGCGAGCCGGCGGGGGCCGTTGCTGCTTCTGATTTACATCCGGAAGGGGAGTTCGCATGAGCAAAAGGGAAGACACCATTCAAATGTCCGTCGGCGGCTTGACCTTGGACCCGGTGACCAAGACGCCCATCGTGATTCTCAAGGACACCGAAAACAAGCTGAATCTGCCGATCTGGATCGGCTTGTTGGAAGCCACCGCTATGGCCACCGAAATCGAGGGCATCAAGATGGCGCGTCCCATGACTCATGATCTGCTAAAAAATATTCTCGGCGAGGTGGGCTGTTCCGTCGAGTCGGTGGAAATCACTGAACTCAAGGAAAACACTTACTACGCTTCGGTTCACTTGAGTCTCGGCGGGCGCCAGGTGATGATCGATTCCCGGCCGAGCGACGCCATCGCCATCGCGCTTAGAACCAAAAGCCCGATCTATGTCGCCAAGGCGGTCCTGGAAGCGTCCAGCGTGCTGCAGCAGGGCGAGGAGGGGAAGGAGGGGGCGGTGGAAAACGTTTCCAACGTATCAAAAGAAAAATGGTCCGAGATTCTGGAGAACATGGCTCCCGAAGATTTCAAGTACAAGCAATAGTGATGCTGCGCCGGCAGGGTTTCAATCCTTCGCCGCCGGCCGCCCCATTGTTTTTAATCAAAGGAATCCCAATTTAAATGGCGACCGCGAGCCGACGCTTAACCCGCAAAGATCTCCGCCAGCCTGACTGGTTTCAGGTCGCCACGGAAAAGGCCATCGAGTTTTACGCCGGACATCGGGCTAAGGTGTTGGCGGCGGGTGTGGGGTTCGTCGTGCTGCTGCTGGCCATGTTGGGCTGGCAAATGTTCAAAGAACGGCAGAACACGATAGCGAGCGCTGAATTCGGGCAGGCCATCGCTCTTTTTCAGGAGGGCAAACACCGCGAGGCGGTCGCGGCATTCGAGAAAGTGGAAGCGTACCGTTGGTCGCATTACGCGGCGCTCGCTTACCTTTATCAAGCGAACAGTTTTCTTGCGATCAAGGATTTCGACAAGGCAATCAGCGCGGGGCATCGGTTCGTCTCTGCGACCAAGCCCGAGTCCTTGTACCGGCAAATCGGCCTGGTCACTTTGGCTAATGCGGAGGAGCAGAAGCGCCTGTGCAAAGAGGCCAGCGGCCATTACGCCGAAGCCGAAAAGATTTCCGGCCCGTTCCGTGCCTCCGCGATCATGGGCCGAGCGCGCTGCGCCGAGCAACTAGGGGATGTGAAATCCGCCCTCGCGGCCTATAAAGACTACGTGCGCGAGCAACCCGCCTCCATGTTCTCGCTGCGTGTGGCCGAGCTGGAAGGCAAACTGGCTGCCCAGCCGGCAGGGAAGTAGCACCACAGTTACCATCGACCAAACTTGCGGCGCGGCGTTTTCGCTGCCACTGGCGTTCTGCTAAAATCGCCTCATGTCGATTCTTAAGGTCTCTCGGCTCGGTCATCCTGTGTTGCGGCGGGTTGCGCAGCCGATGTCTTTGGAGGAGCTACGCGCGCCATCGACGCAGAAGCTGATCGACGACATGATCGAGACCATGAAAGAATATGACGGTGTCGGCCTGGCGGCCGATCAAGTGCACGAATCCCGGCAGATCGCGGTCCTGGAGGTTGCCGATAATCCGCGCTATCCAGACAAGCCCAAGGTGCCTTTGAGCGTGCTCGTCAATCCCCGAGTGACACCGCTTAGCGAGGATATGGAGGAGGACTGGGAAGGTTGTTTGAGCGTGCCCGATCTAAGAGGCAGGGTGCCGCGCTACAAAAATATTCGAGTTCAAACCCTGGACAGAGACGGCAAAGAGCTGGACTTCGTCGCCACGGATTTCCACGCCCGCGTGATCCAGCATGAGTGGGACCATTTGAACGGCAAGGTTTATCTCGACCGCATGCGCGATTTGTCCACCCTGACTTTTCTTCAGGAATTTTCCCGTTACTGGCTGAACGTCTAGTCCAGACTTTTCGTGATCATACCAAGCCTCGGGGCAAACCCTTGCCTCAAGGGCGATTTCTAATGCCGGTTCAGGGTTCAACGGGAGTTCAAGGGTTGATGTTGAACCCGGAACTCGAAACTTTGAACAGCCCGGAGCGCCTTGAACCTTGAACCAGGAACTTCACCGGTCGCGGTTACTTTTCGATCTACGCCGTCTCGTGACTTTTTCGCGAGCCGTGAGCCCCGTCGTTGTTGTGTTTCCGCTCGTGAAAAGCTAGAGTCGCGCCATGAATTTTCCCCATCTTCAAGCTTCGCTCGAGCAGTTGTTTTCGACCGTTACCCCGTCGACCGGACGCATCCTCGATCGCGCTCTGTCCGGTGCCAATCTTACCATCGAGGAGGCAACGGAGCTTTTCGATTCAGAGGGATCGGACCTTCTCGCGCTGATCGCCGCCGCTAATCATTTGCGCGCGCGCACGGTGGGCGATGTGGTCAGCTATGTCGTCAATCGCAACATCAATTTCACCAATGTTTGCGTCAAGGCCTGCGGTTTCTGCGCCTTCAGCCGCGGTCATTTAGCCGAGGAAGGTTATTTATTGCCACTCGACGAAATCGTTCGTCGCGCCCAAGAAGCTTACGACCTCGGCGCCACTGAGGTTTGCGTTCAAGCCGGCTTGGCGCCCGGCATGGAGGGGTGGCATTACGTCAAACTTTGCCGGGCGTTGAAAGAAGCGCTGCCGGCGCTTCATATTCATGGCTTTTCACCCGAGGAAGTCCTCTACGGCTCGACGCTTACCGGCGTCGGCGTGCGCGATTATCTCACGGCATTAAAAGAGGCCGGCGTCGGCAGTTTGCCCGGAACCTCCGCTGAGATTTTGGTCGACGAAATCCGCGCGCAGATTTCTCCGGGCCGAATCAGCACCGCTCAATGGATCAATCTTATTCAGACCGCCCATGAAGTCGGCATCTCTACCACTTCGACGATCATGTACGGCCATATCGAATCGGCTCATGATAAAGCCGTCCATCTGAGCATCCTGCGCGACATCCAAAGGCGCACCGGCAAAATTACCGAATTTGTGCCGCTGAGCTTCGTCTATGACGAAACTCCCATGTTCCATCGAAAGCGCATCGCGGGGCTGCGCCAGGGGGCGAGCGGCGCCGAGGTGATGAAGATGTACGCCGTGGCACGCCTGGTGCTCAACAACTGGATACCCAACCTGCAAGTCTCCTGGGTCAAGGAAGGGCCAAAATTCGCCCAGATCGCGCTGCTCGCCGGCGCCAACGATTTCGGCGGCACGTTGATCAACGAAAGCATCTCCACTGCCGCCGGCTCCGGCTACGGCCAGCTCATGAGACCGGCCCAGTTTCGCGCCCTGATCCGGGAAATGGGGCGCACGCCTGCCGAGCGCTCGACCACCTACGAGAAAATTACGCTCTTCGACACCGAAGACCATGCGGCGCATCCCCTCGACGCAGTAGACGATCCCGTCGAAAGATTCGGTTCTTACCAGAAGCTTATCGGCCTGCGCGACCATCGTTTCCGGGATTTCTACCGGACACAAAAAGGCCCGTAAAGCTAAATGCAGTAAGCAGTAGGCAGTAAGCGGAACGTAAGAGAAGTCCCAGCCAGGTTTGCTGCCTACTGCCCTCTGCCAACTGCCTACTTCCTACTGATCTCATGAAAGGCAACCCGGCTGAGTTCGAAGCGATCGGCAATCGACTCGGTTTCATCATCGCCAAAGAAGAAGAACAACGGCTCGAACTGACCTGGCGCGGCCCCAGATTTCCCGCGTTTCTCTGTCTTGGGATCGCGCTCCTGCTGCTCTTCGTGAGCATTCCCATCGTCGAAGCCATCAGGCTCCGAGGATTCACCGGTCCGGCCGGCTCGCTCTGGTATTTCCCGGTGATGAATCTGATCCTCCTTGGTATTTCTTTCTACCTGCTGTCGCAGAAACGGAGCATCGTCATCGACGGCGTTGCCCGAAAAGTGACGCTCATCAGAGGAAGCATGCACCGGCGAATCCTCTTGACCCTCGACTTCGTCGATATCGACAAACTGAGGCTGGGAGCCGATCAGGTGTACAGCGGATTTGCCGTCGCCGGTTCCTCGGCAGCGCAGAGTTTCCCGGTGCCGTCATTGCGTTTGATCAGCAAAGGCGGCGCGTCCGTGCTCTTGGACCGGGGCAGTCTTAAACGATTGGAAACTTTGGGTCGGAGGATCGGCGAGCGAATCGATCAACCCTTAGACGTGGAAGCAGGTGTCGCCCGTTAGCGGATGGTGTCCCCCTTGAAAAGAATCTCGCGCCCAATGATGATGGGCGTTGCGTTGCTCGGAACCAGCGCTCAGCGCGTGATGATCTGGTTCAACTGGCTGACCGCTCTCCTCACCCCGCTCTCGGCGAGTTGTTCGGCGCTTAGCCATTTGACGCCACGCTGGCCGATATCGCCGAGCACGAAGATATTTTCCGCCGGGGATTTTTGGGTTTCGTCGAAGCGGGCGGACCAAACGATGTCGCCTCGTTTCACGTCTACCAGATCGATTATAAAGGCTACCGACGCCGGGCTTTTGATTCCCCATTCGGCGCCGACTCTTTCACGGAAGCGCTGGATTCTGCCGACGACGACCGCGTCGGCGTAGACCAACTCCCCGATCGTTTTTAGCCGCGCTACGTCGTTCGAATCCGGGACGGTCTCGCCGACCTCGCGAACTTCGCTTTCCGAGACGATCTGCCAGTTGGAAAAGGAAGTCATTGCAGAGTAAACGAGTTTCGAAAGTAGCTCCGCCGGTTCTCTCTCCGCTGCCCGCGCGTCCGCGGGTGAGGCGGCCGTAAAGGGAATCTTGGTCTGGCTCTTAGCCATCGCAACGGGACCCAAAACGGCGATGCGCTTGATTTTGCGCGCCTCCAGGTCGCTGGAGTGCTTGCTATCCAAATTTCCCGGACCGAGACCGCAACCCGGAATTAAAAAAAGGAAAAGTAGTAGTCGCGCTGTTTTCATCGATGAACCGGAGGATAACAAAAGCGGCGGAAGGGCTCAAGGCAAAAGACCTGGCCGCGAAAGTATTACTCCTTGGCCGTCGTGCGAATACCGAGCTCGCGCAATTGCTTGGCGTCCACCGGAAAGGGGGCGTCGGTGAGCATGCAAACCGCCCGTTGGCTCTTGGGAAAGGCGATCACGTCGCGCAGTGACTTGGCCCCGCTTAGCAACATCGCCAGCCGGTCGATGCCGAAGGCGATGCCGCCATGGGGCGGCGCGCCGAAGGTCAACGCTTCGAGAAGAAAACCGAATCTTGCTTCGGCCTCCTCCGCGCCGATGCCCATCATTCCTAAAATCTTCTTTTGTAGCTCGACCTGATGGATACGGATGCTGCCGCCGCCCGCCTCTGTGCCGTTGAGCGCGAGGTCATACGCCTTCGAGCGAACTTTCGTCGGGTCGCTGTCGAGCAAATGAAGGTCCTCCTCGAGGGGGGCCGTAAACGGGTGATGCAACGCGACGTAGCGTTTTTCCGCCGGATCGAACTCCATCAAGGGAAAATCGACGATCCAAACGAGCGCGAACTCGTTTTCGGGTATCAACCCTAGTTTCTCCCCTAGGTGCAGGCGCAGATTGCCCAATGCGTCGTGAACGATCTTCGCCGTGTCGGCGGAAAACAAGATCGCGTCGCCGACCTGAGCACCGGCGATTGTTTCGACTTCTTTCTGCTCCGTGTCTGAGAGGAATTTCGCGATGGGCGACTGCCAGCCGTCGGCGGTTATCTTGGTCCACGCCAGCCCCTTGGCGCCGAAGGTTGCCACGAAGGGCGTGAGATCGTCCAAGTCTTTGCGCGACATGTCGCCGCCCTTGGGCACGCAGATGCCTTTGACGACGCCGCCCTTTTGCAGCGCCGCCGCGAATACTTTCGCTTGGCAGTTGCCGAGCGCTGCCGAGAAATCCTTAAGCTCCAAGCCGAACCGCATGTCCGGCTTGTCAGAGCCGAAACGGTTCATCGCCTCTTCATAGGTCAAGCGCGGAAAGGGCCGTTTGACCTCGATGCCTTTCAGCTCCTTGAACAAGAGCGCGATCATTCCCTCGATGACTTGCATCACGTCCGCAGGCTGGACGAACGACATTTCCATGTCGAGCTGGGTGAATTCCGGCTGGCGGTCGGCGCGCAGATCTTCGTCGCGGAAACATTTGACGATCTGGAAATAGCGGTCGAGCCCACCGACCATGAGAATCTGCTTAAACAACTGCGGCGACTGGGGCAGGGCGTAGAATTTGCCGGGATAAATCCGGCTTGGCACGAGATACTCCCTCGCACCCTCGGGCGTACTTTTGGTCAGCACGGGGGTTTCGACGTCGATGAAGCCCACGCTGTCGAGATAATCGCGG
The DNA here is from genome assembly GCA_030688735.1 of Deltaproteobacteria bacterium. Classification (GTDB taxonomy): domain Bacteria; phylum Desulfobacterota; class Binatia; order UBA9968; family UBA9968; genus JACPFE01. The sequence goes on along the minus strand of JAUYJC010000121.1, from coordinate 2,050 downwards.
ATCAGTTTGGTCATGCGGTAGCGCAGCAGCAGGTGGCCGAGGCTCTGGGGCCGGCGCAGATCGAGGTAGCGGTATTTATGCCGGGTGTTTTCATTGGCATCGGTGTCGTCGTCGATGATAAACGGCGGCACCTGGGAGGCGTTGAACAGCTTGATCTCCCTGACGATGACCTCCACTTCGCCGGTCGGCAGGTTCGGGTTGATTGTCTCCGCGGTCCGCTTCGCCAGGCTGCCGCGCACGCCGATCACGTCTTCGGAACGGATTTGCTTGGCTCTCTCGTGGGAAGCGGCATCGATTTCGGGATTGAAAACCACCTGGCAAAGGCCGGTTCGGTCTCTCAGATCGACGAAGATCACCCCGCCGTGATCGCGCCGAGAGTGCACCCAGCCGAAAAGGATCAATTCATTCCCCACGGCGTTCGCCCGCGGCTCACCGCAGTAGCAACTGCGCTTCCACTCGCCCAGCGGATCGTTGAACACTCGCTCCGTCGCCATCAGCTCGCCTTCCTTGCCGTCAATTTAGCTACGATCTCCGCCAATGCGATCGCCTCCTGCTGCTTGCTCGCCATGTCGCGCAGTAGCGCGTGGCCTTTTTGCAACTCGTCGTCGCCGACGATCAGCACCGCTTGGGCGCCGAGCTTGTCGGCGCGCCGCATCTGGCTTTTCATACTGCGTGTTTCCCCTTCCATCTCTACCGTCAACCCTTCCCGGCGCAGGCGGTGGACCGCCGGGAAAGCCCATTCCCGCGCCTTCTCGCCGATCCAAACGACGTAAACAGACGGTCCGCGCGGCGCGCCGCTATCTTTCATGCGCAGCAACATCGTTAAACGTTCCACTCCCATGGCGAAGCCGACACCGGGAATGGGCGGCCCGCCCAACGCTTCCACCAAGCCGTCGTATCGCCCCCCGGCGGCCACGGCGCTTTGCGATCCCAACTGGTCGCTGGTCCACTCGAACGTCGTGCGGCAGTAGTAATCGAGGCCGCGTACCATGCGCGGATTGAGCGCGAAGCGAACTTGGGTCTCGCTCAGTAAACGCTGGACGGTGGCAAAATGCTCCCGGCAAACGGCGCAGAGAGAATCGATGATTGCCGGCGCTTCCTTGGTCGCGTGGATGCAGCCGGGTTCCTTGCAGTCCAGCGCGCGCAGCGGATTGCGCTCGATGCGCCGCTGGCAATTGTCGCAAAGCGACTCGCGGCGCTGCCGCAAGAACGTCAACAAGGTTTCCCGATATTGGGGCCGGCATTCTGCACAGCCGAGCGAATTGATCTGCAGGGACGGCTCGGTTAAACCGAGCGCGCCGAGAAAATCGCTCAGCAGCAACAATATCTCCGCGTCGATGAACGGATCGCCTCGCCCCAACGCTTCGGCGCCGATCTGATGAAATTGGCGCATCCTACCCTTCTGCGGCCGTTCGCGGCGGAACATCGGTCCCATGTAGTAGAGCTTGCGCACCGGTTCCACTTTGTACATCTCCGACTCGACGTAGGCGCGCACGACACCGGCCGTGCCCTCGGGCCGGAGCGTCAGTTTGGTCGCTTCGGTCGTCTCCGTGCTTCGGCGGTCGCGATCCTCGAAGGTGTACATCTCTTTCTCGACGATATCGGTGGTCTCGCCGATGGAGCGGCTGAAGAGTTCGGTTTTCTCCAGGACCGGAATACGGATCTCGGCGAAGTTGTACGCCGCAAAGACGCGGCGCGCCTGCTCTTCGACCCATTGCCAGGTCTCGACCTCGCCGGGGAATATATCCGAAAAACCTTTGATTGCCGTGACTTTCATGGCGGTTCCGCGCGAATCTATTCAAGACACCATAAGAACCCGAGCAGGTCAAGCAAGGCGTGTTGATTCTGCTGAAGAACCGGTGACGCCCTTCGACTAAGCTCAGGGCGAACGGCGGCTAGCTTGAAGTTTCGGCGGTTCCGGGTTTAGCATGGGTAAAGATCGAGTCCCCCGCAGTGGAAGTAGATGGCTGTCTTGAAATTCTCGAGGTTCCGGAAGCCGCAGGCCATGCTCTTGATCTTCTGAATCTTGCTGTTGAGTCCCTCGCTCATC
>JAUYJC010000309.1 GCA_030688735.1 Deltaproteobacteria bacterium | reverse complement strand
GCGAAGAGAAGCGCGTCAAGGTCAAGCCGGAAGAGGGCTACGGACCCGTCAGCGAAAAGGCGCGCCAGGAATTCCCCAAGGAAAAAATTCCGCCGGAAAGTCTGAAGGTCGGCGCCACCTTGGTGGCACGTGGGCCCAATGGGCAAGCCGTTCCCGTGCGCGTGCATCAGATCAAAGAAAAAACGGTGGTCATCGACATGAACCACCCGATGGCGGGAAAGACGCTCGTCTTCGACGTCAAGATTCTAGATATTCAAGCTGCGGCCGCTCCACAACCGCCGAAACCGGCACAGCCCGTAGCGCCGCCGCAGCCGGCGAAACCGGCCCAGGCAAAATAATTTTTCTCGTTATCCCGGCGGCACCGCCATGAAGCTCGAAGAATTTTCGGCGCGGCTTAGATTATCCCGCGCCGTCGTCTTTTTCACCGGCGCCGGCATCAGCACGGAATCCGGCGTTCCCGACTTTCGCAGCCCCGGCGGCGTCTGGACCATGTACCAGCCGGTGCTCTTCCAACACTTCATGACGAGCGAAGCGGCGCGCATTCAACATTGGCGGTTAAAGAAAGCGACCTACGAACTCTTTAAAACGGTCAAGCCGAACATCGGCCACACTGGGATACGCGATTTTGAACGGCGCGGCCAACTGCTCGGTCTGATCACTCAGAACATCGACGGCCTGCACAAGCTCGCGGGAGTGTCCGACGAGAGACTCGTCGAGCTGCACGGCACCGACCGTCTCGTGACCTGCCTCAAGTGCGGCAAGCGGTTCGAACCCGCGGAAGTCTATGAGAACCTAGCCGAGAATTTCACCGCGCCCACCTGCGACGCCTGCGGCGGTTATCTCAAATCGGCCAACGTTTCATTTGGACAGTCGATGCCCCCGGAAGCGATGAAGCGCGCGAAAGCGTGGAGCGAACAGGCGGAAATCTTCGTTGTCATCGGATCGTCGCTGCAAGTCCAACCCGCCGCCTCCTTCCCGATCATCGCCAAACGCGCCGGCGCGCTGCTCGCGATCGTCAACCGCGACCCGACACCGCTCGACGACCTCGCCGATTTTGTCACCCACGGGGCGATCGGAGAATTCTTTCGCCGACTCGATCCGCTGCTAACCGATAACTGATGCCGATGCTAATGGCTGCTAAGTCCTCCGGAGCACGCCATGAAACGATAGACAAACCTCCGACCTTCACTTGCTGACTTGCCCGATTGAGTGGTAATATTTTACCAGGATAAGATCTCGCGGAAAGCTAATCATGGAAGGCATTCCCACCTCTTCAGAAATCCTCGCCTGGGCCGAACGGGACGGCGTTGACCTGTCAATGCTGCGTGAACGTCTCCGCCTGACGCCGACGGAGCGCCTGCAACGCCACCAGGAAGCGCTGGCCCTGGTCGAGGCCTTGAGAAACGCCAAGAGGGTATCGTCACGTGCTTCAAGCCGAGCGTCTACTGACGGCGCTGTGTAACGCTAAGGTAGAGTTCGTCATTATCGGTGGAATGGCCGCCGTTGCCCATGGTTCTGCCTACGTCACAGCGGACCTCGACATTTGTTACCAACGCCAGATCGAAAATCATCAACGCCTGAGTCGCGCACTCCACTCATTCCGCCCCCGGCTACGCGGCGTATCTGATGATGTCCCCTTCGTGTTGGATGTCGCGACGTTTAAGTCGACAATAAATTTTACCCTGTCCACCGATGCCGGCGATCTTGATCTGATCGGCGAAGTGCCTGGGCTTGGCAATTATGACGCGGTCAAATCCCATGCGGAAGAAGCGGAACTGTATGGCTTCCGGGTCTGGGTGTTGACACTCGACGGCCTTATCGCATCGAAGCAAACTGCCGGCCGACCGAAAGATCTGCGGCTCTTGCCCGAGCTCAAAGCGCTGCAAGCCCTGCGCGACGAAACTTCTAAGGATAAGCGATAACTCGATGGAAGAACGTGAGTTCTGCGAAGGCGAGAAATAACTTTGGGCTATATCGAATCCAACCTGCTGCCCGACGAACAGATCGTCTACAAGGCCAACTTGTACTGGAAGATCTTTTGGAAATCTTCGTTCATAGTGCTGGTCGGAATCTTTTGCCTTTTAGTTCACGCGATTCTGGCGGGAGCCGTAACGGGCATCGGCTTGGCGCTCGCACTGCGGGCATTCATCGATTACAAATCCTCCGAATTCGGCGTCACGACGAAACGGGTGATCATCAAAGTCGGTTTCCTGCGCCGGCGCACACTGGAACTGCTGCTCCGCCAAGTCGAAGCGATCTCCGTGGAACAAAGCGTGCTCGGCCGGATGCTCGACTTCGGCTCGCTGACGCTCACCGGCACCGGCGGCGTCCACGAAGTATTTCACAACATCTCCTCCCCCCTCGAATTCCGCAAACGAATTCATGGTCAAGCAACGTAAACTCCGTGGAGCCCCACGGGCAAGCCCGTGGCACTTTCCACTACGCCCGTGGGGCGAAATCCTGAGCGAGAGCTCCGGCCAAGGCCGGGACTCGAGTCGAAGGGTCGATCTCGTTGCTACGGCCGGAGCAAAATCTTTCGAGCCCCTTGCCTGGTGGCGTGCTCAACTGCTTCGGTCCCGTCAATGAGCGGATAGATCTTCTCGATCAGTGGTGCTACGGAAACGCTTTTTTCTTCCAGCCCTTCGAGCGCGGGAGCAAAAAGCCCGCAGCGGGAACCGATCACCGTGATTTCGTTGATCACGATCGGCGCCAGCGATATCTCGTGTTTGCCCGCGATGGTACTCTTGAGAATCAACGTGCCGCGTGGGCGCACGGCGCCGAGCGCCAGTTCGAGACCGGACGGCGAACCAGTCGCTTCGACGACGATATCGAATAAGCGCGGCGTCCAATCGGTCAGTAGAATCGTGCGGACACCGGCCCGCTTGATGAGTTTGAGTTTGTCCTCGTGCTTCCCCAGAGCGGTAACGGTCGCGCCGGTAAGCCTTAGAACTTGCGCGCAGAGATTGCCGAGTTTACCGTCGCCCAGAACAAGCACCTGATCGCCGGGATCGATCTGAACTTGTTCCAGAATCTCGAATGCCGCCGCCAGCGGCTCGGTGAACACCGCTTCCTCGTCGGAAACCTTATCCGGCACGAGATGAAGATTGGCCGCCGGCACGGCGACGTATTCGGCAAACGCGCCGGCGGCGTTCAGAATCCCCATCACGCTGCGATTCGGGCAGTGGCGATTGAGATCGCGCCGGCATGCTTCGCACTGGCCGCAGCCGAAGTTAATCTCACCGACGACGCGCTTGCCGAGGAGAGATTCCGGCCCATCGCTCACCGTACCGACGAACTCATGCCCGGGCACGCCGCGAAACCCCATGTAGCCTTTAAAGATTTGCAGATCGGTGGAGCAAATGCCGGCGAGGTTAACCTTGACGACTGCCATGCGGTCGTCGGCCCTCGGCACGTGATGGGAAGAACTTAGGGCAAGCTTATCGCCGTCCCAAGCGAGCGCGCGCATCTTTCCGCTTTTCCATCCTACTTCTTGAGGGCGCGCGCCCACTTGGTCTTCGGCGGCGGGATCATCTCGCCGTCGACGAAAATATCCGCGCCGCGCTCATGCCAGAAACAAAGCAGCCCCTTGATCTTCGGGCATTCAGGGATCGGTTCCATGTAACCCCAGACTAAATCTTCGAAGGTTCGTTCGCCGAGCTTCACCGACCAATAAGAAGCGAGCCCTTTGTAGGGGCAACGGGATTGCGTCGCGCTTGTGACGAGCAAATCCATGCGCACGTCGTCCTGCGGCAGGTAATAGCGCACGGGGTAATTGGTCTCGAAGAGCAGGTGGGGCCGGCGGCTGTCGGCCACCGTTACGCCGTCGACGACGACGCGGACGTGGTGCCGGCTCGGCAGCGCGTCGACCCGCTTGAACGGATCCCGCGCGTGCTTCAAAATCTCTTCGTCCTCCTCCATCCATTTGTCGACTTTCGGCCAATCGAAAGCGAAATGGTCCTTGAGAGCCGCGGCATCCGGCAGAGGAGCAAGGTAGCTCCAGGCGGCGTCTCCGGCGACTTTGCCGCCGACGCGAATCGAAAAGTAGGAAGCTTCGCCTTTGACCGGGCATTCGGTCTTGAAACGGCTCGGCACGAACAAGTCGGTGCGCACGTCTTCCCTGGGGAAATAATAGGCCGGCAAAACTTCAGCTTCGCGCAGCAGTTTGACGCGCTTGCTGTCCGCGACCGCATCGCCGCCAAAGAACACACGGACATGGCGCGGGCTATCGCTCACGTGGACCCAGTGGCCCGGATCGCTATATACCGGCACGCGCTGTTGGATGACGTTGCTTTGCATGATCGACCTCTCCGAGGTTGGTTCCATTCGTTCAAGCCGTTAAACCCTTCGCTACGCGCTTCGCGCTACTCAGGATGACCAGTATCAGGCCTCCGTTCCCCCGAGTAAGCCCGCAGGGCTGTATCGAGGGGCGTTCCGTTCAAGCCCCCTCTTACATCTCCCCCGCGTCGCGGGGGAGATGTAAGAGGGGGCTTAATCGATTTGAACTTTTTGAACGACTTGAACGGCCTTTTTCCGCCGAAGCCGCTACCCGAGTTTCTTGAGCTTCTGCAAAC
>JAUYJC010000111.1 GCA_030688735.1 Deltaproteobacteria bacterium | reverse complement strand
GTCGATCGACCGCCGCGCAAGCCAACAACACCCGCACCGTCGTGCCTTTCCCGAGCGCGCTTTCGATTTTAAGCTCGCCGCCGAGGGCTTGGACGATATGCTTGACGATGGCGAGGCCGAGGCCAGTGCCGCCCAATTCCCTGGAGCGGGTCTTGTCTACCCTGTAGAAGCGCTCGGTCAAGCGCGGGATATCTTTTTCGGGAATGCCCATGCCGGTGTCCGATACTCCGAGCTCGATTTTGCGTTCGCCGTTGTCTTTCACGAGCCGTCCGAATACCTCCACCTTGCCGCCCGGCGGCGTAAACTTGATCGCGTTGTCCGTCAGGTTGATCAAGAGTTGCTGCAGCCGGTCGGGGGCGCCGCTCAGCGGCGGCAAATCCGGCTCCGCAAAGTGGGTCAGTGCGATTTGCTTTTTGGCCGCTCCTTCCGTGAAGACTTCCAGGACCCGCGGGATGAGATCCTTCACTTCCACGGGTTGGGGAACGATGACGGCGCGGCCGAATTCGAGATCGGACAAGGTGAGCAAATCCTCGGTCAAGCGCCCGAGCCTTTCGGTATGGCGCTCGATGATCTCGAGAAAACTCACGGTGTCCCGCGGGTCGGCGGGCGGCGTGCGCAGGAGAGTTTCGACGTACCCTTGGATCGCCGTCAACGGAGTGCGCAGCTCATGGGATACGTTGGCGACAAAGTCGGAGCGAACCGTTTCCAGACGCTTGATCTCGGTGATGTCGTTGAACACCAGCAAGAATCCTAAAAGGTGGTTGCGCCCGTCTTGCAGCGGCGCGCCGTTGACGCGGAACCAGCGCCCCTCGCTCAGAGCGATCTCCTCCGAGTAGTGGGCGGCCGAAAGGTCCGCGCGGGCAAGCTCGCTCACCACTCGGTGCAGCTCCGGATGGCGCGAGATCTCGGCGAGCATCGCATTCGTGACGTCGCGGTCCGCCGCGACTTGGAACATCTTTCTCGCTTGATCGTTCATCAGCAACAAGCGGCCCTTGGCGTCGATCACCACCAGCCCTTCGATCATGCAACGCAATATCGAATCGATTTTTTCCTTTTCGCTCACGAGCGCTTCGATCTGATCCCTGATTTTTCCGCTCATCGCTTGGAGATGCTGCTCCAAAAGCTCGAGTTCGTCACCGCCTCTCGGGACAAATGCCCGCTGAGAGAAATCTCCTTGCCCAACGGCGTGGGAAAACTCTACGAGCCGGTTCACCCGCGCGCTGAGCCGGCGGGAAAAGTAATAGGCCGCCCCCAGACCGAGCACCAGGGCCAGCAGCATTCCGGCCAGCAGCGCGTGTCCAAAGGAGCGGGTGACGTTTTGGATCTCGCTGAGGGAAACAGCGACCCGCACGATCCGCTGCTCGTCTCCCTGCGTCTGGCGGAAGGCCCGGTACAAGAGGTCGTGCTTGACGGTGGTGCTGTAGCGCACCGACGAGCCGGTGCCTGCGGAGAATGCAGCGGTGACTTCAGGCCTTGTGCCATGGTTTTCCATTTGCTTCGCCGGCTGGTCCGAATCGCCGATGACGCGCCCGTCCCGGGCGATCACCGTAATTCGCACGCCGAGCTCTTGGGAGAGGTTATGACAAAGCGCGTCCAGGGAACCGGGCTCATCGGACCACGGTAGGACGCGCGCCAGCACGCGGCTCTTTTGATCCATGACTGTCGCGAGGGACGAAACATGGAAGTCTTTGAGCAGATGGCCGGTGTAGAAGTAAAAGCCGACGGCGAGGGGAATGACGATGGCGAGGTGGGAAAGAAAAAACTTGTAGATGAGTTTGTTATTCCACGGCCTTTTCATCGAATTTGTACCCGACGCCGCGCACCGTGAGTATCCATTTCGGCTTGCGGTCGTTTTTCTCGACGGCTTTGCGCAGCCGTCTGATATGGACATCCACGGTTCTCGGCGTAACGAAGGTTTCGCCGCCCCAGACCCGGTCGAGAAGCTGGTCGCGGGTCAGCACCCGGTTTGGGTTTTGCACCAGAAATCGCAGCAGGTCAAACTCCTTCAACGTGAGACGCACGCTCTTGTCGGAGATGGCAACTTCGTAGGTTGCGAAATCGATTCTTAACGGCCCCTTCTGATAGCTTTCCTTCGCATCAGTGACCGTCCGGAGTTCGGCCCGGCGCAGGATGGCTTTGACCCGCGCCACCATCTCGCGTGGGCTGAACGGTTTGGTGACGTAATCGTCGGCGCCAGTCTCAAGCCCCAGGACTTTATCCGCTTCGCCCGCTTTCGCCGTGAGCATGAGGATTGGCAGGGCTGCGGTGTCCGGATGGCTCTTCAGGATCCTGCAAAGCTCCTGGCCGGAGAGCCCGGGCAACATCAGATCAAGAACGACGAGATTCGGCCTTTCGCGCTGGATCAGCTTGAGCGCCTGCTCGCCGTCTTCGGCTTCAACGACTTGGTAGCGTTCCTGCGTCAGGTGGTAGCGAACGAGCTTGCGAATGTCCGGCTCGTCTTCGACGACGAGGATTTTTTGCGCCGCGGCCACCATGGTGATTTAAATCGACGGCGGCAGTTCCTTCATGTGGCGGATGCTCTTTCCCTTCACCATGAAGATGACCATTTCCGCGATATTCGTAGCGTGGTCGGCGATGCGTTCAAGATATTTGGAAATGGAACCGATCTTCGTCGCCCGGCTGATGGTTTGAACATTTTCGATCATAAAGCTGATGGTTTCGCGGAAAAGCTGTGCGTGCAATTCATCCACTTCAGCATCGTCTTTGCATACTTTGAGCGCGAGATCGGTGTCTTCGCGGACGAAGGCGTCTAGGCTTTCCCGGATCATGCGCTGAGAGATCTGTGCCATCCTGGGAATGTCGATATATGGCTTCAGTTGGGGTTCTTGATTCAATTCCAGGGCCCGTTCGCAGATATTCACCGCCATGTCGCCGATGCGCTCCAGGTCCGTGGTGATCTTCAAACCCGTTGTGATGAAACGAAGGTCCCGGCCGGCAGGCTGGTGCAGCGCCAGCAGCCGGATGCACAGGTCGTCGATATCCACATCAAGGCGGTTTACTTCGTGGTCTCGTTCGATGATGATCTCCGCCAACTGCGACTCGCGGTCCACCAGGGATTTGATCGCTTTTTGGATTTGGTCCTCGACCAGCCCGCCCATGTAAAGAATGTCCTCGCGCAACTTCTTAAGGTCTTCTTCGTATTTCTTGTCGGTGTGTTCTGCTTTCATTGGACGCCTCTCAACCAAATCGACCCGTAATATAGTCTTCTGTTTGTCGTTTCTCGGGTGTGGTGAACAGCTTCCCGGTCTCGCCGAATTCTATCAACTCGCCCAAGTAGAAGAAAGCCGTGTAGTCGGAGACCCGCGCGGCTTGCTGCATGTTGTGCGTGACGATGACGATGGTGAAGGTGTCCTTCAGTTCGTGAATCAGCTCCTCGATTTTTGCCGTGGAGATCGGGTCCAGCGCCGAGCAGGGCTCGTCCATCAGCAGCACTTCCGGCTCCACGGCGAGCGCCCGAGCGATGCAGATCCTCTGTTGTTGGCCGCCGGATAGATCGGCGGCGCTCTTGTGCAGGCTGTCCTTGACCTCGTCCCACAAGGCGGCGCGGCGCAAGCTATTCTCGACCACCTCATCCAGGATGCGGCGGTCATTGATCCCGACGATGCGCAGGCCGTAGACCACGTTCTCATAAATGCTCTTGGGAAAGGGATTCCATTTCTGGAAGATCATGCCCACCCGCCGGCGCAGTTGAATGACGTCGGTGGACGGATCGTAGATATCCTTGCCGTCGAGCATGACGCTGCCGGTGACTCGAGTGTTGAGTATCAGATCGTTCATCCGGTTGAGACAGCGCAGCAGCGTGGTCTTGCCGCAGCCCGACGGGCCGATGAGAGCGGTCGCTTTCTTTGCCGCTATATCGAGATGGATCGATTTGAGCGCTTGCTTGGCGCCGTAGAAAAAGTTTACGTCCTCCACCTGCATGATGGGCGTAATCTCTTCGGCGAGTTTTTCCAGGGGCCTCGCCCTTTCCTGAGCGGCTGCCGGCATATCGATTCTCAGCGCTTCGATTCCTTCTTGCAGGTTCATAGTATCTCCTTCGGATTTGTTTTTCATCTGCTTCGTCCCTACCATTTGATGCGTTTGCGGAAGCGGTAGCGAAAGTAAATAGCGATGCCGTTCATGATCAGAGTCATGACCATTAAAACCAGGCCCGTGGCGGCGGCGTTAAGATGAAACTCTTGTTGCGGGCGCGACACCCAGTTGAACATCTGGATCGGCATGACGGTAAACGGCGACATGAGCCACTGAAATGATATGAAGGGAAACTCCGACGTTATCGGCGAATCCGGCAAGAACGCGATAAAGGTCAACGCGCCGATGGTGATCAGCGGCGCCGTTTCGCCGATCGCACGCGAGAGAGCGATGATCACACCCGTCAAGATGCCGCCGGTGGAATAGGGAATGACGTGGTCTCTGATAGTCCGCCATTTTGTTGCTCCCAGCGCATAAGCCGCTTCGCGTATGCTATTGGGAATTGCACGAATTGACTCGCGAGTGGCGACGATGACGATTGGCAGGATCAGTAATGCCAGCGTCAAGCCGGCGGTCAGGATACTCTGGCCCAAATTGAGTTGATAGACAAACAGCCCGAGCGCCATCAACCCGTAGATAATCGAAGGGACGCCGGCCAGGTTAGCTATGTTGATCTCGACCATCGCGGTCAACCAGTTCTTCGGCGCATACTCTTCCAGATAAACACCCGCGGCTACTCCCATGGGAACGGCGGTTGCCGCGGTTACCATCATCACCATTGTCGTTCCCACCCAGGCCGATAGAATCCCGGCTCGCCCGGCAAAGCGCGAGGGAAAAGCGGTGAAGAAGTTATAGGACAACCGCCCAACGCCATCGATCGCCAAGTTCAGGATCAGGGCGCCTAGCGTGATCATGCCGACGAAAGTCGCTAGCAGGCCAACGACGGCGAACAGTGCGTCTCTTCTCTTGCGGCGTGCCGTGTTCTTGTCTAAGTCTTCCATTATTCGTAGATCTCCCTAAACTTTTTGCGCAGAAAAAAGCCGCCGATGTTAAAGGCCAGCGTCATCAGCATCAGCACCAGTCCGGCGGCGAAAATGCTCTGATAGGCGATGCTACCATGAGGGAGATCGCCCAAGCTGACTTGGACGATGTAGGCGGTGATCGTCGCCGCGCCTTCCATCGGATTTAACGTCAAATTCGGCTGTGTTCCCGCCGCGATCGCAACGATCATGGTTTCCCCCACGGCGCGCGAGAAACCGAGTACGTAGGCCGAAGCGATCCCCGAGAAGGCGGATGGAAGCAAAACTCTTAAGGCGGTCTGAAGGCGCGTGGCGCCCATGGCGTAGGAGCCCTCGCGAATGGTGACGGGGACCGCCTTGATGGCGTCTTCGCTGAGCGAGCTGATATAGGGGATGATCATGATGCCGATGACGATACCGGCGCTCAACATATTAAAACCGGGCAGGCCCGGCAGAAATTTTTGCAAAATCGGCGTCAGGAATAGCAAGGCGAAGTAACCGAAAACCACGGTGGGTACGGCGCTCAGCAATTCCAAGACGGGCTTGAGGATTTCCCGCACGCGAGGGTTGGCGTATTCGCTCAAATAAATTGCGACGACGGTACCAAGCGGCAGGGCGACAACGAGGGCCGTTATCGAAGTTACCAACGTTCCGGTGACCAGCGGCATAATGCCGTAGCGTGGATTGGTAAAGAGCACGGTCCATTGCGTATCCGTAAGAAAATCCACGATCGAAACATGCGCGAAAAACTGTTCGGATTCGTAAAGCAGAACACCCACGATCCCCACGGTAATGGCAACGGACGACATTGCCGCCAGGAACAGGAAAAATTCGATAATGCGTTCTCTAATTCGCTGAAGATTAAATCCTGCAAAGTCGCTTTGTACGGATAACTCTCTGACACTGGGATAGGTCGCTTCCGTTTTGACGGGATTATTTGCCATGCAGGCCTCTTTCCACCCAAAAGAGAGGGCACTTGCTGTGCCCCTCTCCGTTTAAGTGATTGCGCCAACTAACTGGCTATAATTTCGGTTCTCTCTTCATGAGGTCATCAATCGTTACACCGACATCCGCGTGTCCACCGAACGCCGTTCCCACTTTGCCGCTTTTTATACGGCTGGCCCCAAGCGTATAGACTTTATCCGGGAGCGGGACGTATTTGACTTCCTTGACGAGTTTCGGAGCGTGCTGGAGATAGAACTCCACGAACTCCTTGACTTCCGGCTTCGCCGCGGCCTTTTTGCTCACATAAATGTAGATCGGGCGGGAAAGCGGCTGATAGCTGCCATCGAGTACGGTCTTTTCGGAAGGGGTGACGCCACCTTTGCCATTATCGATCGCAACAGCCTTGAGTCTGCTGGTGTTTTCCGCGTAGTAAGCGAAGCCGAAAAACCCCAGGGCGTTGCGGTCGTTGGCCACTCCTTGAACCAGAACGTTATCATCCTCACTCGCCGTGAAATCACCGCGGCTGGATTTCGCCTTCCCGGTGATGGCTTCGGTGAAGTAGTCAAAGGTGCCGGAGTCGGCGCCAGCACCGAAAAGTTTCAACGGCGCATTGGGCCAGTTGGCGCGGACCTGGTTCCAGTTGGTGATCTTCCCCTGTGCCGCGGGCTCCCAAATTTTCTTGAGCTCAGCCACGGTCATTGACGGCGACCAGTCGTTCTTGGGGTTGACGATTACGGTGAGGGCATCGAAAGCTACGGGTAGCTCGATGTACTCGATACCTGCGCCCTTGCACGCCTCCATCTCTTGTTTCAAGATTGGCCGCGATGCGTCGCTGATATCAGTTTCGCCGCGGCAGAACTTCTTGAATCCGCCGCCCGTGCCGGAAATGCCCACCGTGACCTTGATCTTGCCCTTCTTAGCCTTCTGGAACTCTTCAGCTACGGCTTCCGTCACCGGAAACACTGTGCTCGAGCCGTCGATCTGGATAATTTGCGCCTGGGCCTTGGTGGCGATGCTCAAACAGGCGACCAACGCTAAAGCGAGAATAAGGGATAATTCGCGTATCTTCATGATTTTTCTCCTTTGAAGTTAAGTAATTGTTGAATGTTACAAGTTTGTTACAAACCGGTGAACGTATCGTGAATCCGCGTCGCTCTCAGTTCCTTGCCTCCTTTCCGAGCGACCGCAATGCTTTGTCTTTTCGACGCAATAGATAATCTTTGATTGTGACGATTGCGTGAAAGGATGGTTAAAAACCGGCTAAGACTCCTTGTTATGAATGTCATATTCCTGTAACCAAACCGTAAAAGTCGCCGGATATAGAGTTGGAGTCTAAGAACTGCGCTGCTCAGCGCGCAAGCCTGTTTGACGATTGAAACGACTACCTGAAGCGTTCTAGGATAGAGAATGAGGGGATCATGTCCGGCGGAATGAAAATGTACGGCAAGCACCGGCTTCCCGGCCGGCTGTTTATCGTCGAAGGGATCGACGGCTCGGGCAAGAGCACGCAACTGATGCTGCTGCAGAAGTGGCTCGTGTCCGAGGGCTACGTGACATCCTTCAGCGAGTGGAACTCTTCGCCGCTGGTTCGCGACGTGACCAAACGGGGCAAGAAAAAACAGATGCTCACGCCGATGACCTTCAGTCTGATTCACGCCACAGACTTTGCCGACCGCATCGAGCATGGCATCATTCCGCCGCTAAAGGCCGGGGCCGTGGTTCTGGCCGACCGCTACATCTATACAGCTTTTGCCCGGGACGTGGTTCGCGGCGTCAGTCCCAAATGGGTGCGCGATCTCTATGCTTTCGCGGTGAAGCCGACGGTGGCCTTTTACTTTCGCACGCCCCTGGACGTGGCGATGAAAAGAATCCTCGGCGGCAGAGACGCGATCAAATACTACGAAGCGGGCATGGATATCGGGTTGAGCGACGATATCGAGGAGAGTTTCCGTCTCTTCCAGTCCCGCATCATCGACGAGTACGAAAAAATGGTCGACGAGTTCGGTCTGGTGGCGATCGACGCGACTCGTTCGATCGAGGAACAACAAACCGAGGTGCGAAAGATCGTGTCCGAGGCGCTCACGGGCACGAAGAAATCGAAGGTTCGACGATGGCTGGATTTAGCTTCTTTGGCGAAGGGCTCCCGGAAATAGATCTGGCGGAGCTTAAGGGCAAACTGATCGTCCTTGAAGGCACGGACGGGGTGGGGCGATCGACGCACATCAGCTTGCTCAAGCAATGGCTCGAAAACCACGGCCACGCCGTTTTAGACACCGGTATGACTCGTTCGGCGTTGGCGGGCAAGCGTCTCAAGCAAGCCAAGGAAGGCCATACCCTCGGCGGTATCACCATGAGCCTGTTTTACGCGACCGACTTCGCCGATCGGCTGGAGAATGAGATCATTCCTGCGCTGCGTGCCGGCTTTATCGTGCTGACCGATCGCTATATCTATTCCCTCATGGCCCGCGCCATCGTACGCGGGGCCGATCCGGAGTGGCTGCGGGAGGTTTATGGCTTCGCGCTCAAGCCGGACGCCATTTTCTACCTCAGGTTGAACACCGATGATCTCGTGACCCGTGTACTGCAAAGCGCCGGCAGCTTCGATTACTGGGAGTCGGGCATGGATCTGCACATGGGCGAGGATATGTACGACAGCTTCGTCCGCTATCAACGCTGGCTACTGTCGGAGTTCGACAAGATGGTGGAGATCTACGGCTTCGAAATCGTTGACGCCTCGGGTCCCGTGGAAGAAGTGTTTCCCGAACTGAGGGACCGCGTCATGCGCATCGTCGACAGCAACGGCGGGACACCGGGTTGATGCCGTGGCCGGATGCTAAGCGGGTTGTTGTTCCGGCGCTTCCTCTGGAAAACGCCATTCACGGACCTTTTCCGCGCTCTTCAAGATATCAACCGTTGCTGAATCGTTGCGCTGGCGTTCCTTCTCCATCTCAGTGATCAGCGCCCTGGCGTAGTCGGGATGGCCGAGCAAAAAATCGGCATGGCCGATGGATTTGGCCATAAAGCGCAGCAGCACTTGAGAGTCATTCCAATAGCCCAATTCGTTCTGGAGAACTTTTAACGACTTTACAAGGGACTTGGCCGGCGCATGTCCCAAATCGGCCAATAGCTCGGCCCGGTAGCGCAGACGCTTGCCGGCGATCCGCAGCGCATGAATCTGATCCGTGGTTGGATTTTCGTGTGCCTCGGCCAGGGTCTCATGCCAACGGGTTCGCGCCTCTTCGACGCTGTTCTTGAGCGTTTGCGCGAAAGCCTTCCGGAGATCGATGCTTTTTAGGCAGGCTTGAGCGCGGGTGACGAAGTCGATGATGTCATGCCGTCTTAGCTCCTCGCGACACTCTTCCAGCTCAGCTTCCCGTCGTTCTCGCAAATCGGACTGGATCTGGCGCCACGCGTTGCGCACGACTTCGCTGTTCGTCGCGGCGATGTTTTTCTGAATCAGATCGATGCACACATCCAGGTTGCGGCAATCGCCGAGCGCGCGGCGAACCTTGCGCGGGACGCGAATCAGCTTGCGGCACTTGCCGGACGGATGCTCGGGAAGCAGGACCTTGAATACCTGTTGGAGCCGGCGGCTCCACACTCTCAGATCGTGAACGTTGTCCGGATGGTCGCCGATCAGAGTCTTGGGCAGCAGGGAGGCGAACCGCTCCAACCGTTTGCGCGCTAGGTCAAGGAGTTTTTTCTCCGACAGGACTGCAACCGCCGAGTCTTTTTCCGGATCACTCATGGAGCGTTCAGCTTTTCTCGACACGTTCGCCGAACAGGCGAAGCTGTTTGGGAGCGAGCAGCCAATGGAGCTTGCCGGGTTTGTCCGGCGGCAGCCCGTCGATCTCGATCCGGCAAAGCCCGCCTTTCTTAAGCTCGATTCCCAACTCTTGATTCTTTTTCCCGGTGAGGAGAAAAGAGACCGTTTGACTGAGGAGCGGCTCGTGTCCCACCAGCAGCAGATGCTCTCGGCCGCGAAAGCGCGCAAGGCCCAAGATCAAAGTGTCCACGGAACTCTCCGGCGCCAACCCCGAGATCTCTTCGACTTGATCGCTCAGCCCGGTCGCCTGAGCGACAATGTCCGCCGTTTGCCGGGCGCGCAGGAGAGGGCTGGTCAGCAGCGCGTCAAAACTTATTTCCAGCCGCTTCAGCCCGCGCGCGGCTTTGCGCATGCGTTTGATTCCCTTTGGGCTTAAGGGGCGCTCGCTGTCCGTGTCGACGCCCGGCTCGTCGCGGGCGACCGCGGTGGCATGCCGCATGAGATACAGGTTCATGATCGGATAGCCAACGGCTTCAAGCTAGGCCACGTTGCGCCAATGGTCTAAGAACAGCGCGAATACCCGTCTGTCAACCGCGTCCCTGCCGGCTCGGAATATCGACAATAAGGCCGCGTTTCCCCCATCCGCGCGGGAGGGGTTGGGAATTGACCATCGTTCGATCTTCGCCTTCGGCGGCAGGGCGCGGCATTGTCGATCGGCGTCGTCGAAGCTGACGACGAAGTCGATTTCGTCCATCGGAATTTCGGTCAACCCTTTGGATCTCTGCCCGGACATGCTGATTCCCAGCTCTTCCATCACTTTGTAGACTTGAGATGGTATTTTGCTTGGACTTAGCCCCGCGCTGAAGATTCGCGTTTTGGGCGGGGCCAGGTGCCTGGCCGCCGCTTCCGCCATCTGGCTCAAGCAGGCGTTATCCTCGCACAGGAACAGAATGTTTCTTTCACGGATCGTTCGCTTCATGACCGACCTCCTCTGGGTTAACGGGACCGATGGTTTTTGGCCCGGTGAATGGAGATGTCGAGATTGAAGACCTCTTGCAAGAGCTCGCCTTTATTCAATGCCCACTCGATTTCATCTTTAATGCCGACCGCGGCGGCTCCGGTGATCGTCAGGGTCTTGGATTTTTTGAACGTGCAGGTGAGCGACTTGACGAGCTGCTTGTGCTTGTAGTCGAAGGCGTCCGCGATCCTTAAGATCGCGCTCAACTTGCGCACCACCTCCTGATTGTTGGGTGCTAACTGGCTGAAGGCAAGGTGCTTCTGGCTCGGATGAGCCTTACGGTGGTAGCGCGCGACGCTCGCGATGAGATCCAAGTCAAGTTTATTGTATGAGTTCAGACCGGAGCTTTTGATCAGGTAGTAAGAATGTTTGTGATGCTTGGGATGGGCGATGAATAATCCAATGTCGTGCAGCATCGATGAGGCGTGCAGGATGCCGGCGTACCTTTCGGGCAGACGATGAAGTTTCTGGAGCTGATAGAAAAGATTCAAGGCTAGTTGGCTGACGTGCTGGGCGTGCGGGCTGTCATATAGATATTTATGGCAGACTTGTTCCAGCGACTCGGAGCGTTCGGCGTCGGGATGCCAGGACTCCGCGTCCGAATAGGTGCGCCGCAAAAGATCGACCATCAGGCCGTCGCGCAAACCATGCCGGGATACGAATAGATAATCGAGACCGACGGCCGACATGGTCTCGTAGAGCACCAGTCCGCCGGCGATGATGATGTCCGCGCGCCTGGGATCGCCGCTGATCATCGACGCTCGTTCGCTCGCGGGTAGCCCCATCAGTACCTCCAGCAGCGCCTTGAGCCGCGAACGGCGCAGGATCGAAAGCGAGCCCACTTTGCTGTCTCCCGCCACCCGGGTGTCGGTTTCCGCCAGCGCGGTGATAGCCCCGCCGCTGCCGAAGGCCATGGTGAATTTCTCCTTTGCGATGCGGCGCACGGCGGCGGCCAGCTTGTGCTGAACGTACTGGCGTAGATTTTTGATCTCCTTGTGCCGCGGTGGGTCGCCGGAGAAGAAAGCCTCGGTCAACCTCACGGCGCCGAGCGGCAGGCTAAACAGGCAAAAGACGTTGGTGGTGTTAGCCACGGCGAGTTCGAGGCTGCCGCCGCCGATGTCGAGAAAGAGACCCAGCGGAAGATGAAAACGCAGCCCGCTCATGATGCCCGCGCTGATCAGGCGCGCCTCGTCCTCTTCCGAAAGCAATTCAAGCGGGATGCCCGCTTTGCGCGCCCGCCGGACGAAGGTTTTGCCGTCGGCGGCTTCCCGCAGCGCGCTGGTGCCGACCGCGCGAATCGTTTTGACGCGGTATTGGTTGGCCATCGCCTTGAAATCGGCAAGCACCTTGAGGGCGGCTTCGACGGTTGTTGGATTCAGTTTCCCCGTCGTGAAGACATCATGCCCCAACCGAACCGGCTGGCGCTCCTGTTCCAACACCCGGTACCGTCTTGGATGCTCGACCGCGGCGACTTGGCAGCGCATCGCATTGCTGCCCACGTCGACGACCATAAAATGTTCCGCCATCACACCCTTACTACAATAAAAAAGGAGGCTTGGGGAGACTTACTGTTACCGCTAGGTTACAAGCAGATGAAGCTCTTGTTACGCATCGCCCTTATCCCGTGCTCAGGCAGCCGAGGATTTTCTTAGCGCCGCGCCGCTGCCTTCGAGTCCGCCGGTTGGGCGCAACGAGCGAGCCCGCGCGCGAGGTCCGCGATGGCTGCGACTGATCGTTCTATCGTCATCAAGTCCTTCAGTTGTTCCGCGGCGCACGCGCTGCCCAGTTCCCTTTGCAGGTTCGCACAACACAACGATAAACCGGTCAGGCCGTTGATCATCTGGTGCGAGAGTTGAGCGGCGAGCCTGCTTCTTTCTTCGGGAGTCTCCTCCAGCGCTTGAGCTGGGCCGCCGCCTATTAGGACATTTTCGAAATTGACGTTTTCCATTTTTGGCAGTCCTCCGTTGAGCGGTTGTTTCAGGTGAGCGGTTGCAACGTCGCCTCTGCATCGGCCTTGGGTTCCCGCGCAGGAGCCTCGGTTCGCGAAAGGTATTGTTCGACCATCTTCTTTTCCATAGGGGAATAGATAATGGCCAGGGTGCGCACGCCGCCGAGCACCAGCGCGAGCAGGGCGAGGGCGGCGATCTGAAGGGGCGGGCTCTGGTGCTGGTAGAGGCCGATCATGACCTCGCGGAGAATAAACACCAACGTGGCATCGACGATGAACGTCAGTTTGAGCCGGTGCTCGCGGAAATACTCGACGAGACTCTTGAATAGTTCCAGGATGACGAAGAACGTAAGAAGATTCGTAACGGTGAAGCCGAAGGCCTCCTTAAGGTCGCGCGCCCACATGATTTGCCAGACTTCCCAGAACAGTCGAAAAAGGCCTAGCCCCAAGATAAGCACGACGAAGAAGATCAAGAACTTAAAGAACAGATCCATGACCCGATTGAAGAAAGTCAGGGCCTCAAAGTTCTCCCAAAGCTGGCTTAGGGTTCTGTTTTTCATCTTCATCGGGATTTTTTCATTACGCTTCTGAACCTTGCAGGAGTCCCCCGACAAGAGACTCTTGTCGGCGGCGCCTTGGGCGCACGATTTGCGGGGGGCAGAGTGATAGAACAGGGCAGGGAG
>JAUYJC010000308.1 GCA_030688735.1 Deltaproteobacteria bacterium | reverse complement strand
GCTTTCGAGCGGCGACTATGTTTACTTCGTCCACTCGTTTTACGTCGTCCCGGAAGATTCCTCGCTCGTCGCCACGACGACGGAGTACGGCAGCTCGTTCGTCTCGAGTATCGCCACCGAGCGCCTGTTCGCCTGCCAATTCCACCCTGAGAAAAGCCAGGAGCTGGGGCTTAGGATTCTTACGAACTTCGGCCGGTTTGTTGAAGGGCTCTAGCCCAATGCAAAATGCAGAATGCAAATTGCAGAAGTCAAAATTGAAGACTGACCGTGCGCGGCGTTAGGTCTTCTCATTTTGCATTTTTCATTCTGCAATTTGCCTTTTGCATTGAAGGATCTCCATGCTGATCATCCCCGCCATCGACATCAAGGACGGCCGCTGCGTGCGCCTATTCCAGGGCGAGATGGACAAGGAGACGGTCTATTTCGAAAATCCGCTGGATGCCGCGCGCCATTGGGTGAGCGAAGGCGCGACCTTCATTCACATCGTCGATTTGAACGGCGCCGTCGAAGGGCGGCCGGTGCACACGCCCGAAGTGGAATCCATCTGCCGAGTAAACGGCCTTTCGGTCGAGCTTGGCGGCGGGCTTAGATCGCTTGAAGCCGTGGAAGCCGCGCTGGCGCTCGGCGTGTCTCGCGTCGTCATCGGCACCGCGGCTTACGACAACGCCGAGTTCTTGCGGACTCTGTGCAAGAAGTTTCCCGGCAAGATCGTTGTCGGCATCGACGCCCGCCAGGGCAAAGTTGCCGTCAAGGGCTGGAAGGAAACGACGTCAATGGACGCCGTCGAACTCGCCAAGCGCTGCGAACAGGACGGCGCGTCGCGCATCATCTACACCGACATCGCCCGCGACGGCACCCGTGAAGGGGTGAATCTCGACGAGACGCTCAAAATCGCCCGTGCGGTCAAGATTCCCATCATCGCCTCCGGCGGGGTGGCAACGCTGGATGATATTCGCGCGTTAAAGCCGCTTGAGAAAGAAGGCGTGGAAGGCGTGATCGTGGGACGAGCGCTGTATGCGGGGGCGTTTGCGCTCCGCGAAGCACAGGTTGTCACATCAATGTAGAGTCGTGGCAGCTCACAAATCCCGCCGGCCGGTGATCAAAAGCAGCCATCCTGAGAGGTCATATTGACTAGTGCCATGCATTTAAGACAAGGCTTCTCACCTGTATGGAGACATGCCGCACAGAAAATTACATTCCGACTATTCTACCTTGCTAAGTCTACTTAGTCGCAGAGAGCTTGGCTCCGGAATGCCTCTCTTTGTGTTGTTGTTAGTAGCGCCGCCGTACCGGCCGAGCCAAAAACCATATTCGAGAGGGGCCGTTTCCTTTGATAGCCGTTTATGCTATGCGTTGGCCAGTGATCGTGCTATACAAGATAGGAGGTATCAAAATGATACCACTCTTCAACGATGAGCAGCGCGCGTCTTTGGCCACTCACCACCTTCAGGCCAGTTATTTAGTTTGCATTACGATTCTGTTCTTGTCCGGTTGCATGACGGCCGCAGAACATCGAGCGGCCGTTAGGGCGGACGGTGGTTCGCAACTAACCGTCGGAACAGTTCAGCGCGAGATACGAGTCGGAATGCCTGGCTCGGAAGTCGCACGAATCCTAGGATCTCCGAACATTGTTACTACGGACGAAAACAGGCGGGAAGTGTGGGTTTACGATAAGATCGCCACGGACAGAGTTTATTCCACGAGTGCCGGGGGCGTGTCGGCGCTAATACTGGGAGGTGCGTCGGTTGGAGGTGGAATAGTCGGAGGCGCGGGTGGTCCCTCCTACAGTTCCTCCGCGGGCGCTAGTAGCACGAGTCAGAGAACCCTGACTATTATCATCAAGTATGACGAGCAAACGAGGGTACGCGACTTTTCATATCACGCATCTAGTTTCTGATGGTCGCGGTCAATGGTGTTGACCTTTCGAAAAGTCAGCGTTCTCGCTTTCGCGCTGGCATTCATATTTGCCGGCTGCGCACAGCGCATACCAAAAGAGGCTCTCGAGATTACTTCAGAAAGCCTCGCGGATAGGCAGAGACAAACAAGGCGATTCGCGACTACGGACGAGAAGGCTCTACTTTCATCAAGCGTTGCCGTCTTACAAGATCTTGGATTTACGTTAGAAGCGAGTGCAACCGAGCTCGGCCTAGTCGTTGCGGCTAAAGATTTATCCGCTGTAGAACCGGGAGAAATAACCGCAGTTGTTCTCGTCGCGGCGATCACCTTACTTGGAGGCGCTCCGGTCGTTCTGCCTTGGGACTCCAAACAAAAGGTTAATGTCTCTCTAACTACCAGACTAAGCGGTGAAAATAGCGAAAACACCTTGGTGCGTGTAACCTTCCAGCGGGTCGTGTGGAACAACCAGGGTAACGTAACAAAAACAGAACCATTAAACGAAGCAAGGCTCTACCAGGAATTTTTCGAGAAATTATCCAAAGCAGTTTTTCTTGATGCTAATGAATTGTGATCGACTGAAAAAAAACTGGCCCCTACTAATTCTTGGTGTATGCCTGCACGTTTGGATAAGTGGTTGCACAACTTCAAAGGATGCAATCCTAGCCTCGGACAAAACGCAGTTAGAATTGCGTAGCATTCAACAACGTGCTTTTGACTCGACGGATCGCGAGAAAACGCTTCGAACGATAATGGCTACATTGCAAGATTTAGGTTTTGTGATTAGCCATGCAGACAATACCTTGGGCTCCGTTAGCGGTACGAAGCTTAATAATTATGCGCTCAAAATGACCGTTACCGTCAGACCGAGAGGTACAAATCAGCTCGTCGTTAGAGCCAACGCGCAATTTAACATTCAACAAGTCGAGGATCCTGAGCCCTACCAGCAATTTTTTGTGGCGCTCTCCCGAGCAATGTTCCTGGAAGCTCATCAAGTAGATTAAGCAACCTCACGTTAAAACGCCGAGCTGGAATTCTATTTTCCCTTGGCCTTCCACAAATAAATCACATGCTGGTGCCGGCGACCCCCAGCCATGATTTCAACCTCAGGTAGCTTGACGGTTTTATCCGGCTTCCAGCC
This sequence comes from Deltaproteobacteria bacterium, assembly GCA_030688735.1. Classification (GTDB taxonomy): domain Bacteria; phylum Desulfobacterota; class Binatia; order UBA9968; family UBA9968; genus JACPFE01. Next base: position 169 of record JAUYJC010000308.1, on the reverse strand, counting down.
TTCGATGCCGAAGTCGTGGGCGACGATTCGGGCGCCGGGCTTGAGCATCTTTTTGAAATTCGGCTTCATCGCTTCGTTGAACCAGGGGAGCATATAAAGAGTCACGACCGTGGCGCGTGAGATGTCGGCCTTCAGGGCATCTTCGCTGCGGAATTCGACCAGGTGGCCG
>JAUYJC010000107.1 GCA_030688735.1 Deltaproteobacteria bacterium | reverse complement strand
CAGATCCACCCGGCTCACGGTCCACGGCGATTTCAACCCCAACAGATATTGATAAAGCGCGGTGTCTTGCATGGTCGTTCCCTCTCTGGATGACCATGCTATCTCTTTAGCTTACCCACGGGGAACCCGGATGCGCCGAAGTTTTTAACGGTCCTCCGTTCATGCTGAGCCCAGTCGAAGCATGAATCGAGTTTTTCGGCAGAATCACCTGTAGAACCGTTTGGGCCATCAGGCGCGCGCGTCGAAGCGATAAATCCGGCTACGGCGCGTTGTCCCGTGCAGCTCGGCGAAGAGAAAACCGCGAAAAGCCATGAAATAGGTAAGGCAAAGACCGAACGCGAAGGAGACGATGAGCGATTGAACAAAGTCAGGCAAGCCGATGACCGTGGCGTCGAGCAGGTTCAACAGCGCATATCCCGCTACGGTCAAAATGAAATTCGGCGCAAGCCATTCAAGCCAATTCTCGACGGTGAAGTTGTAGCTCGCCCCGATTAACTCGAGGTTTGAAACCCTGGTCTGATAAATGAACTCGGGCACCGGGTTGAGGAGGATGTATAAACCGATTTGAAGCAAAAAATAAATCAGACCGCCGTTGGGGACGGAAGCCAAGACAGAGGCTGCGAGCCGCATAGGAATCCAGAGAATAAACGCGATGCCGAGCAATTCCCAGAGGTAAACGGTGAATCCGTTGAGAAAGTCGTTGAAAGTCGCCTTGCCGCTGTCGACTATGTTCTTGACCAGATACAAGCCGGAGCTTAAGCAGGCCTGACTGACCAAGCCGATAAGGAGCCCGCCGATGATCCCCAGGGGCGCAACGAGAGTCACGGCGAGGGAAAAAATCAATCCGTAACCCACCGGCGCAAAGCTAACGATCCAGTTCTTCGCCGCGCATTCCCAGGAGCGCCGCAGCGCGGTGGCGTAAATCCAGAAAGTCGCACGCAGAAGTTTCATCGTTTTCTTATAGCAGAAACTTTTTCCGTTCGCAGCTCGATGCCGTTATCCACGCCTTACAAGTGGCAACGGCCCATTGCTTGTTAGCCGTTATCGCATGGAGTCCTTTCCGGACAGATTCAGTAGTGGTATTATTCTTATCTTAGGTGCGGAGGAATTGAGCCATGAGACGAATCGCCAAGGTCAAGGTCTTACCGAAATATCGACTGGAACTGGAATTTGATGACGGGGTATCCGGGACGGTTGACCTCTCCGTAGCTGTCGGCAAAGGTGTGTTCGCCCTATGGTGCGACCCGCTCGCCTTCGATCGTGTACGTGTCGGTTCATCCGGCGAACTGGTCTGGGACGACCGGATTGACTTGTGCCCGGATGCGCTCTACCTCAAGGTAACGGGCAAGAAGCCGGAAGACATTTTCCCTGCGCTACGCAACCAGCCCACCCATGCCTGAGATCAGCCGTTTCCTCGGCATCGTCATCAAGATGTTCTTCGACGATCACAACCCGCCGCACTTCCATATGCTACCGTACAATCACGTACTTAATAACGGCTCAGCGGCATAACGTTAGCGAGAGGCGAAAACCCGTGTTATCCTGAGTCGTAACGAGGAGGGTGATATGGCGCATTCCTTACCTGAAATAGAGAAGGACGCGTTGCGGTTGTCGGTGGAGGATCGCGCGCGGCTAGCGATTCGCCTCCTGTCCAGCTTGGAGGAAACTACGGAATCGCCGGAAGAGATTGAAAAGCTCTGGATTGCCGAGGCAGAGCGACGCTTTCAAGAACTACGCGAGGGCGTAGTGCAGGGGATACCTGCTCGGGAAGTCTTCGCTGAGTTGCGGACCAAGAGATCGTGAAGCAGGCGATTTTCCACCCGGAAGCTCGGGCGGAGATGCGCGAATCAGTCGAGTTTTATGAAGCCCGACTTGAAGGGCTTGGCTTCCGGTTCTTGTCGGCCGTAGAGCAGACAACGGAACGGATTTCCACCCACCCTGAAGCAGGTGCCCCGCTCACTAGCGGATTCCGAAAGCGGATCGTTCCGGGTTTCCCCTACAACATTATCTATCGAGTATGGGAGGATTACATTTATCTCGTTGCCGTCGCTCACCATCATCGCCGTCCGGGCTATTGGCGCAATCGGTCTGATCGTCGCTAACCACCGGCTCAAGACCGCCGCGCACTCCCAGGAGCGCCGCAGCGCGGTGACATAAATCCACAAAGTCGCGCGCAAAAGTTTCATCGCTTTCTTATAGCAGAAACTTTTTCCGTTCGTAGCTTGATGCCGTTATCCATGCCTTACAAGTAGCAACGGCCCATTGCTTGCAGGAGGTCTTTGCGGAGATTAACATCGATAATAGTAGTTCTGTATATTACTACTTGAACTTACGGCTGCGAAATGACCGATCTCGTCAAGAAAGCCCTGACAGCTAAGCGGGAATCCAAACAGATTGAGTTCAAACAGTCTTTCGACCCTAACTCGGCCGGCGAATGGTGTGAACTGATCAAGGACCTTGCGGCAATTGCAAACTCTGGTGGTGGAATTATTGTGTTCGGTTTGGACAGCCTGGGCGTTCCAACTGGTGAATCGGTCAATGCAATTGCAGCCATCGATCCCGCAGACATCGCGAACAAGATAACGAAATACACAGGCCTGGTTGACTTCGAGTTTGAAATACGTTCCCTCGATAAGAAGGGAAATCCGTTGGTCGCCTTCGTTGTTCTGCCCGTGGCCATTCCATTGGTCTTTGCGAAACCCGGGACTTACGACATTGGCTCTGGGAAACAGCGGACCGCCTTCGGCGTCGGCACCGTTTATTTTCGGCATGGCGCAAAAAGCGAACCGGGAACGAGCGAGGACATCCGGCGAGCGATAGAGAGGCAGCTTGAGCACATAAGAAGGTCATGGATCAAGGGTGTCAGGAAGGTCGTGCAGGCTCCTCACGGCGCGCAGATCGTTGCGGTCCAGTCCACCCCTCACAATACCGAGCAGGTTCTCGCGACTAGAGTCCGCGCGGTTAACGATCCGAACGCAGTCCCTGTCCGACTGACGCGCGACGCCACACTGGCAACCGGGTCTTTTGTTCACGAGGAAGTGTCGGATGCCATTTTTGATGAAATTAACAATGTCGTTGACGCCAATAGGGTACTGGCCAAGGGGCAAAGGAGCTTTTTCCTTGGGCAACCTGTGTACTACCGCATCTATGCGGAGCGCTATCACGTTCACCAACCAGAGGGGATACTTGCTCAATTGCTCCACAACGGGATCGCTGATTTTTATGCGCCTGCATTGTTTTGGGCGCTAACCTTACCAGATCGCTTCATTGTGCAGCTTCTTGCAGAACTCTACCTGTATCCCACCAATCGTCACGTTCATTACCTCATTCGCATTAGTGTGCTACTTGGGCATGAGTTCTGCCAATGGCTATTTAGGAAATGGCAAAACAAGTGGAAGAACCACCCTCAACCGCCGTCCTTCTACTGGACATTCAAGCAGATGATCGCGGACATGAAGGAGACCGATGCCAGGTTCCTCGCCGCGCGTATATCCCCAGCATCCCGCATACAATTTGAGGGTGATTCCGCCATTGCGATCAAAGATTTTCTGGACAAACCAGACCAGGCCGCAAGCATTGTTTCAAAGGCTTGTATGCGAGTCTTCCAAGGAGAGAATGACTACAAAGCAGTAGCGCGCAATTTGGACTATCTCGCGTACGGTTCGGCTCTCCAGCGGCGCGCTCCGCAAATTGTCAAGGCGCTAATGAAGACCATCGGTGAGCGCGCTGCGGGGGATGTCGTCGAGACAACAGAACGAGAGTAGGTTATAAGAGGTTCCAACAACGCGGTGGACACGTACCTGAAACCAGGGCGGGTTTCAAGACGGTCACCGCCCGCGGTGGGCGGCATGAACAAGGATGTGAAGGTGGATCGATCGCAGCTCAAACTCGACAGGCGCCGCGTCGATGCACTACCGCGCGATGTCCTTGTTGCTGAGCTTCGGCGGGTCGCCGAGTTGCTGGGTGGCCGGCGTTTCTCGCGTCGCGACTTTGATCGCCATGCCATCGCATGTAAGGGCAGCGTGGTGCTGTCACATTTTGGTTCCTGGCACGCCGCCCTCGATTCCATCGGGGTTCCCCTGAAGGATTATCGGTACGATCGGAAGCAGATCACCGATGCCCAGCTCCTCAATGAACTCGCAAGAGTCTGGAGCGGGCTCGGGCATCGGCCCTCGAAGCTTGAGTGGGAGGCCTCCGACGCTGCTTACTCCTACACCACCTATAAGCAGAGATTTGGCGGATGGGTGAACGCTTGCGCTGTGCTCGTTAGCGGCGCCATCGACATCAAGCCGCCTGCCGCCATCGAACCCAGGCCCCAGCCATCGACGAAACCGCCGCCCGAAATGAACCGAACGGTTCCGCTGAAGCTGCGGCTCCGTGTGCTTACAAGGGACAAATTCCGGTGCGTTCTTTGCAGTCGGACGCCGGCCATCAATCCGGGGACGGTCCTTCATGTCGACCACATTGTGCCGTTCTCCGGGGGCGGTCCCACGGCCGAATCGAATCTCCGGACACTGTGTGACCAATGCAACTGGGGAAAGGGTGCTGATCACGAGCGTGCCGTCTAACTTTAGTTCAAGCGGACGCGCTAAAGCGCGCCGCTCAACAAGACGTTATCTGCCATATGACGACTCAAACAAGAAATTCTTCAGGTGAGGTCGCCCGTGACTGATATCCTGCTGATCGTGACTGTCGTCCTGCTGGTCGCCGCGGTGGCTCTCCTGCTCAGGCTCTTAGGGAAATCCTCGCAAGCCGATGCCTCCGTGCTTGCTTCCCGTCTTGATGCTTTCGAAAAGGCACAGGAACGTACCGAGCGTGCGGTTAGAGAAGAAGTGGCCCAGAGCAGAGACGAACTGGGTAAGGCGGCGAGAGTGCAGCGGCAGGAACTCACCGAGGCCTTCAAAACCTTTGGTGATTCCGTGGTACAGCGAATGATGGATGTTGCCAGCATGCAGAAGGGGCAACTCGATGCGTTCTCCGGTCAGCTTAGCTCCTTCGCCAAGGCCAGCGGTGAGCGACTGGATGGTGTCCGTGCCGAGTCTGCCACCGGAGCCAAACAACTGCGGGAAGAAGTTGTAGCGACTCTCAGCAGTCTTTCCGAGACGATAACCAAGACGATGAGTGGACTGGCTTCTGCACAAAAGGCACAGCTTGAGGCATTCGCCAATCAGCTGGCCTCTTTCGCCCAAGCCAGCGGCGAAAAGCTCGACGGTGTCCGTGTCGAATCCGCTACTGGAGCGAAGCAGCTTCGGGAAGAAGTCGTGACGACGCTCAAGAGCATTTCGGAGACGATGGCCAAGACGATGAAGGATTTGGCCGTCGCCGAGAAAGTTCAGCTTGAAGCATTCTCAGGGCAGATCGCCTCGTTGACGAAGACCAGTGGCGAGAAACTCGATGGTATCCGAACGGAATCCGCTACCGGCGCTAAACAGTTAAGGGAAGAGGTCATAGCAGCACTCAGCAGGATCACTGAAACCACCACCAGAACAATGGGTGAGTTGGCCAATGTCCAGAAGGTCCAGCTTGAAGCCATGTCATCTGCGATTGGAAAGCTTTCGGATTCAAATGAGAAAAAACTGGAGGCAATCAGGCTCACGGTGGAAGGTAAACTCCAAAGCATGCAGATCGACAACGCCAAACAGCTTGACCAAATGCGGCAGACCGTGGACGAGAAACTCCAGGGGACGTTGGAAAAGCGTCTGGGCGAGTCCTTCAAGCAAGTTAGTGAACGCCTGGAGCAGGTGCACAAAGGGCTCGGAGAGATGCAGACGCTTGCCACGGGCGTTGGCGACCTTAAAAAGGTACTCACGAACGTCAAGACGCGTGGGACATGGGGGGAAGTGCAGCTTGGGGCGCTGTTGGAGCAGGTGCTCAATCCCGATCAGTTCTCCGCCAACGTGGCCACGAAGGATGGTGGCGAGCGTGTCGAGTTTGCGATCAAGTTGCCGGGACAAGGTGCGGACAAAGATGAGACCGTCTGGCTTCCGATTGATGCCAAGTTCCCTGTCGAAGACTATCAACGTCTGATCGAGGCTCAAGAGAGGGCTGATGTCGAAGGGGTGGATGTGGCAGGAAAGCAGCTTGAGAATCGTGTCAAGACCTGTGCGAGGGACATCCGTGAGAAGTACTTAAACCCGCCAAAGACCACGGACTTCGGCATCTTGTTTCTGCCCATAGAGGGCCTCTTTGCCGAAGTTATCCGCAGGCCTGGTCTGACCGAGATCATCCAACGGGAGTGCCGTGTAGTTATCGCTGGCCCGACTACACTGTGGTCAATTTTGAACAGCCTTCAGATGGGCTTTCGTACGCTGGCCATCCAGAAGCGTTCCAGCGAGGTCTGGAATCTTCTGGCGGCCGTCAAGACCGAGTGGACGAAATATGGGGATGTATTGGACGCAGTGCAGAAGAAGCTGCATCAGGCATCGGACACAATCGAGAAGGCCAAGGCGAGGTCAAGGGCCGTTGGGAGGAAACTCAAGGACGTGCAAGAGCTTCCAGTCGGTGAGACCACCGCCTTGCTGCCCCCAAACGCGCTGGAAGATGAGGCAGAGGCTGGTGAGGGCGATAGCGTGGAAGGTGATTAGACACAGTCTGAACGCATATCTCGAAACTTGACCAACGCAGATAACAAGAGGCTGCACGAGGACCGCTCGTACCTCGCGGGCCGTGCGCTCTCTGCCGCGACGTTCGACGGACGTGGAGTAACGATCCCGGTACCCATCGCAAAACGGCGCAAAACGGGTTCAGAGAACAATTCTATTTGATATATTTTTCATCCCGTGAGGTGAGACTGTTGTTCCGTTGAGGAATGGCAAAATATACTCTGACCCTAATTTCCCTCCCTTGTGGCGCAAAATGTTGCCGGCTAACCCCACCCCGCACGCGGCCGAGCGCGAAGCGCCATGCCGGTTCAAACGCCAGTGGGCGCGCGCCGGTGTGCGTGAACGTTAGAGATCGAAAGGTACACTAGGCAGCACTATGGACGAAATACAAATTACCAAAGTCGCAAAGGTTCTCTCGGAGTGGAATCCTCTTGGAAACGAGGCTCGCAATATTCCTGATCTTGACGGTTACCGTATAGAAGCAATCGATATCATTGCTTCGTTTCATCTGCCCTTTATCGGTTCCACAGAAGAAACAAGAATAATGGACGTGCTGAACCAGGCTTTTAAGTTGTCATTGAGCGAGAAAGACTGCGCGGAACCGGCTAGGAAGATTGCATTGATTCTCAAACAACAGGGGAAGTGAGATTCGTCGTGAGTAGAAATCGACCTCTAACTTTGCGCTCAACACGGAGGCTGCGCATAGAGCCGCGCAGCGCCGGTTAGCTCCAGGTTAGTCTCACTAAAACAAAAATTCTAAGATGAGGCATCTTTAATCAATATGCTATCTGATTCATTTAGATTGTCCAATCTTTGCTGTGGGCACGAAGGGAAATTTATTTGTTCTCTAAAGGGTCGGTTTGATCCACAATTAGTTAATGAACCGATTCAACTTGGGCAATTGTCATGTAGATATTGGATTGTTCTTGATGGAAATAACCGAATTGGGCTGATTCTAAAACATAATATAGAAGCCAAAATAGGTGATTTCCCTAAAAATATATTTTCATTTATTATGAATGAAGATTTTGATGAAAGAGAAATATATTTTTGGAATCGATATCCAAAAACATTTGGTTATATTCTTCCTCTCAGTAAACAATTGAATATTGTTATTAGAAATAAAAAAACATTCAAAAATGAAGCAGATTACCAAAATGAAGTAAATAAAATAAATTCATTGCTAACTAAAAGAGGCATCTATAAATAATTGAAAATAAATTAATCTCCTAACAAAACGCTGCACAGGACGGTGAGAAAAACGCTCGCCGCCTGCAAAACGGAATCAGAGAACAATTTTATTTGAAATATTTTTCATCCCGTGAGGTGAGGCGGTTGTTTCGTTGAGGAGAGGCAAAATGTACTCTGACCCTGATTTCCCTCTGATTTCCCTGCTGACCCTGATTTCCCTGCTGATTTCCCTGATTTCCCTGATTTCCCTGATTTCCCCCTGATTTCCCCTGATTTCCCAATTGCGACATTCCGTTCCTCAACCCAGTAAAAAGAAAGAGAAAACGCAAATTTCTGGCCATGAGTAAATGCACCCATGCGACTATATCTGATCAATCCCTGCAACCCGCTTGTCGGCATCGTCAAAGTCAAGGAGAGCCGCTGGAACCGCTACCGCGTCTGGAAGCCGCTCAGCCTGATGGTTCTGGCGGGCCTGACCCCGCCGGAGTGGGAAATCTCGATCGTTGACGAGAACTTCGGCGCGCCGGACTATCCGTCGATGCCTCGGCCGGACCTGGTGGGCATCACCGCTTTCACCTCGCAGGCGAACCGAGCCTATGAAGTGGCCGCTCACTTCCGGCGTCTGGGCGTGCCCGTCGTCATGGGCGGCATTCACGCAACCATGTGCCTGGACGAGGTCATGGAGCGTGTGGACTCGGTTGTCACGGGGGAAGCCGAGGGCATCTGGTCGCAGGTCCTGGAGGACACCCGACATGGCAGCCTGAAGCGCCGGTATGACGGCGGGCTGGCCGAGATAAACGATGTCCCGCTGGCCCGTCATGATTTGCTGGCCACGGGATACGCCTTGGGGGCCATTCAGACCACACGCGGCTGTCCACTCAACTGCAGCTTTTGTAGCGTGACGGCGTTCAACGGGGCCCAGTACCGGCAGCGCCCCATTCCCGATGTCGTGCGCGAATTCCAGTCGGTCCGTGAGAAACATGTTCTGGTGGTGGACGACAACCTCATCGGCACGCGCCGTGACCACATCGCCCGCGCCAAGGACCTGTTTCGGGCCATGGCCCAGGCGAACCTGCGCAAGGAGTGGATTGCCCAAGCCACCATCAACTTCGCCGATGACGAGGAACTCCTGGCGTTGGCTGCGAGGGCCGGGTGCAGCGGCGTCTTCATCGGCTTTGAGTCCCCCACGCCGGAAGGGCTACGGGAGCTCGGCAAGAAATTCAACCTTCTGAAGGGTCGCGACTTCCGCGCCTCGGTGCGGCGCATACAGCGGCACCATATTCCGGTTGTGGGATCCTTTATCATCGGTCTGGACATAGACGAACCGGGCATCGGCAGACGTATCGCCGAGGCGGCAAGCCAGTACGGCGTGGACAATCTCAACGTGCTGTTTCTGACGCCCTTGCCCGGCACGCGGCTGTGGGAACAGATGAAATCGCAGGACCGCATCGCCCTCGATGCTTTTCCCGACGACTGGAAATACTACACGCTGACCTTCCCGGTGGCCCGGTATAAGCATTTGTCTCTGGACGGCATCATCGAAGAAATGATCTCCTGCAACCGGACGTTCTATTCCATGCCGCGGATTCTGCGCAGGATGTGGGGCAGCTTGTGGCAACGCCGCAAGCCGCTGATTAGCTTGGTGGGCAATCTCTCATTCAGGACGAACCTCCGGCTGAACTGCAAGGCATACGCGGACTTCAAGCGTCAACGGGGCAATGGGCACGATTGAGTGAGTGGAGTGTGAGGGAAACCGAGTGCCGGGCACAAGATTACAGCAATGAACTCTATACGTCCTAACGTTTCGTGCCTCACCGCTGCGTGGTGGCGGAGGCGGCAGGCCGCGCCGCTCACGCAGTACGTTGAGGCTGTAGAAAAAGTCCCGGACGCACCTGAGTAGAATTTAAACGCGATATGAGCAGCGATCTTCCAAATTCCGAAGGCGTTGACCAGTTCCACAACGACCTCCTCTTGGAGCGGCTCACAGACAGCAACAGCACAGGATTTTGGAACGACTTAGAAAAAGGAGCGAGCGCCGACGAGGTGCAGAAAACCGCCTCTAGGAGGGTTTTTCTACAGCCTCGTTAAAGTCATCCATAAAGCCATAGAAGGTACTGCGGCTTAAATGACCAAAGGCGACTTCAAACGATGGCTGTACCGTGGGCAGCGACCGAACTGGATCGCGAGGATTCTGAACAGGGCGTGGGCTGCTGTGGCCTCGTCGGGCGTGGCGTCCAATTACCTCGTGACATTGGAAGTGACCGGACGAAAGTCGGGGCGGACCCTCTCGCAGCCGATGGTCATAGCGGTCGTCGATGGACAGCGGTACTTGGTGTCGATGCTCGGAGATAACGTGCAATGGGTCCACAACGTACGTGCAGCCGGTGGAAGGGCGGTTATCCGGAGCGGCGGCCGTGAGGAGATCCAACTCGAAGAGGTGCCCGTCGACCAGCGCGTGCCCATCTTGAGGGCTTACCTGCAGCGAGCACCGGGCGCGCGACCTCACGTGCCCGTGAACAAAGATGCAGCGCTTGCGGAATTCCAAAAGGTCGCCGCGGCATTTCCGGTTTTCCGTATTGCTTCTAACAAGCCGGCACGGGCGCGCAGGCAGCGATGCTCTTGATGGCGCGGAGCGCTGCGCGATGATTACGCTGCCCAACCTCTTGCCTCAGGGGACGCGCCGCAGCTTGATGCCGTTATCCTTGCCATAGAAGTAGCAACGGCATGTTGCTTGCCAGGGGTGTTTGCGGATACTACTAATATCGACACAGCTGGTCTGAGAGGTCTGAATGGAATCGCACGCCCAACGGCTCAAGCAGCTCCTGGATCAAGGCCTGGACATGAATGCCGCGTTAGGCCAGTTACGGCAGGACGGTGCTACCCCCATCGAAACCATCAAGGCCATACGGGAAGCGAATAACGTTTCCCTTGCCGAGGCGAAGCTGCAATTCAGCCAGTGTCCGGCTTGGAGCGCCGAAGTTGAGGCTGCTGATAAATTGCACGAAGAAATCGAGAATGCGTTCAAGGACCTCTAACCGCCCAGTCACCACGGACGCGCGAGCGAGCGCCGTGCTTTGCCCAGGGCATCGGTCGCGCGCCGGTTACTGGGAGCGTTAGACGGACCAAGCGCAGCATGATGCGTCCAACGATAGTTGTCCTGATAGGTTTCATCGGCGCTGGGGCTGCCATCAATGCGGTGGCATATATGCAAGCTCGCGCGATGACTCACTTCAGTGTCAACGGCCCGCGCACCGCGAATCCCGAAACTCTCGGTTGGCTTGAGGTCGCAACCGTCATCTTCACAGGCGTGAACATCCCTCGTCCCCAGGACGGCAGCACACCCGCTGACTTGGGGTTGCCGTATGAATCGCACCGCTTCCCAAGCACGCATGGCCCCATTCTTGACGCATGGTATGTGGCTGGCAAGACAGAACATCCACTCGTTTTGATCTTTCACGGCTACGCGGCGAGCAAGTCCCAGCTATTGCGCAGTGCGCGTGCTCTGCACGACCTTGGTTTCGGTACGCTGCTCGTCGACTTTTATGGCTCCGGCGGATCATCCGGTACCGGCACGTCGCTGGGAGTCGTGGAAGCGCGGGACGTTGCTGCCACGATGAGCTACGCGAGGGACACCTGGCCTGATCGAAAGCTTGTTCTCTACGGCTTTTCGATGGGCGCTGCTGCGATTCTTCGTGCGGTCGCTGTCGAGAAAGCAAGGCCCAACGGCCTCATCATTGAAGCGTCGTTCGACAACCTGCTCAACACGGTGACGAGTCGGTTCCACGCCATGGGCCTTCCAGGCGCGCCGTTCGCGCAAATCCTGCTCTTCTGGGGTGGGTTGCAGTGGGGCTTCAATCCCTTCTCTCACAATCCCGTGGACTATGCTCGAGCCGTGACGTGTCCCGTTCTCATCTTGCACGGCGCTCGAGATATACGGGTGTCCGATGAGCAGGCGCGTGCCATCAAAGGCGTGATGGGCGAGAAGGCGCGGCTTGTCATCTTTCCCGATGTCCCGCACATGCCAATCGTTGAGGCGCAGCCTGCCGATTGGGCGCATGAGGTCCAGGAATTCTTGGGCCATATTTGATCGGAACGAGGATCAAGACGAATGCGTGAGCATTTCTCACCTTGTGGTTGGACCTGACTTCCAGCCCGGTCAAGGGTGCTAAGTTTTACGAACCGAAAGGGGGATCAATCTATGGAGATAAACGGCATGGCGCACGTTGTCCTCACTGTCAGTGACTTTGAAACGGCAGTTCCGTTTTATGAAAAGTTGCTAACGTTTCTTGGCATGAAGCGAGTGTTCAAGGGAGAGGAGTTTTTGTACTACGTCGGCGGAAGAACGGCGCTGGGGATTTCCAAAGGCGATGAACGATATCGTCAAGAGCAGTTTGTCCAGAGCCGGGTGGGTCTGCATCACCTTTGTTTCCGCGCACGGGAACGCGGCGACGTCGACAGCTTCTATGGTTTTCTGCGGGAGCTGGGCGCCAAGATCGTTCATCCGCCCGAGGACGGCACGTGGGCGCCGGGCTATTATTCAGTCCTGTTCGAGGATCCCGACGGCATCCGTCTGGAGATGAATCACGTTCCTGGACAAGGCCTACTTGCTGGAGGGGTCTCGATGAACCCTGTTGGCTACCGCTGAATTAGTGGGGGACGCGCTCCAGCGGCGCTAGTTCGCTCCGCTGACGCGCGGTGCACCCCCTTTTTGACTTACCAAGAATAACCGGCCTAGACGCGCGCGGCGTCCGGGCGAGCAGCGAGCGGCGGTGCGAGCGGGCGGGAGCGGATGCTCAAGGCGAGACCGGCGGCGATCAGGGCCATGATTCCTCCCGCTATAAAGGCGTAATGATATTCCCCAAACGAAACGCGAACGGCTCCCGCGGCGGTGGCCGCCAGGGCGCCGCCGGTTTGATGAAAAACAAAAATCCACCCATAGATGATGCCGACGGAACGTTTGCCGAAGGTATCCGAGGCGATGGCGATCGTCGGCGCGACGGTGGCGAACCAGTCGAGTCCGTAGATCGCGGCGAAGATAAACAGGCCGGAGAAATCGGTGACGAACGGCAAAATGAAAAGCGATACAGCTCGCAACACAAATACAAGCGCGAGCCACTTTTTCGCCGGGACATAGTCGATCACCCAGCCTGACAACGTCGTTCCGACGAAGTTGAGTCCCCCCATGACACCGACGGACGCCGCCGCGGTGATCGCGGGAATCCCCCGGTCGATGGCGTGCGGGATGAGGTGCGTTCCCACCAGTCCGTTGGCGGTGGCGCCGCAAACAAAATAACTCCCGGCTAAGAGCCAGAAGGTCGAGGTCTTCAACGCAGCGCTCAAAGGCACGCGTGCGGTATCCGCGGCAGACGCCCCGGCCCCGCCCGACGCAGACAGCGGAGCCGCGCCGTAAGGGGTTAAACCGATGTCAGCGGGATCATCGCGCATCCATAGTGCCACGAGAGGGATCATCAGGAACACGGCGGTGAAAAGGAGCAGCGAACCCCCACGCCATCCCGCCGTCACGATCACCGTCATCAACAGAGGAAGAAAGATGAGCTGCCCCGTCGAGCCCGCACTGTTGAGGAAGCCAAGCACCACGCCCCGCCGGGCGACGAACCAGCGATTGGCAACCGTGGCTGAAAGCACGGACGCCGTTCCCCCAGCCCCCAGACCGATGACAACTCCCCAAAGAACGAGCAACTGCCAATACTCGCGCATGAGAGTCGTCAATCCGACGCCCACCGCCATCAATGCCAGGCTTGCGGCCATCACCCGACGAGAACCAAAACGATCGAGCAGCCAGCCGCTGAGGGGACCGGCAAGACCGTAGAGAAAGAGATTGATGCTGACGGCAAAAGCGATCTCGGCGCGACTCCAGCCGAACTCCATTTCCAGAGGATGGATAAACACCGTCGGCGCCGAGCGGACCCCGGCGCCGACCAGTGTGGTGAGAAAGCTGAGCGCCACGGCCACCCATCCGTAAAAAAAAGGAACCGACAATGGCGGCCGGGCTTTGGCAGTCGCTCCAACGGGTGTTTGCACTATAACCTAGATATCCCGAATTTGTTGAGAGCGCAAATTTCCCAGCGGCTATGCTGACTGTATCGAGCCAAGGGAGATCTCACGCGGAGGCGCGGAGGGCGCGGACTAAAAAGTTTTTGATTAAAAAACACCCCGAACTCTGCGATCTCTATGCCTCTGTGGTGAAATAAGGGTTACTGCTTTGCTTGCGGCTTTACCTCGGTAAGTAGTCGCTCAACACGACGTCGATGACCGCGAGCCGGCCTGCGGCGTTTTCTTTGAGCGCCCGCTCCACGGCCGGTTTGATTTCCTTCGGGTCTTTCACCTGGACGCCATAGCCGCCGTAAATGTCGGCGTAGTGACGGTAGTCGGCGCCGGGAATCGGCCCGCCGAAATGGACGTTGGTC
>JAUYJC010000102.1 GCA_030688735.1 Deltaproteobacteria bacterium | reverse complement strand
TTCGATCTCCTGGCGCGTTACGGTCCAACTCCGCTCGCTGTCTTCGCGGCTCGGCAACAGGCGGAAGAACTCTTCAAAATGGGCTGCCGTCAAGGGAGTCTTCTTGCCGACCTTGATATCGGCAAGGTCATAGTACCAGATCGTCTCAGTAGGTTTGCCCTTGGTAAAAAAGAGCAGGTTGGCTTTCACACCGGCGCCGGCATTTACAAAGGTGCCGGGCGGCAAGCTGACGATGCACCACAGATCACAGTCATCGAGGAGTTTGCGCTTGGTTTGAACAAACGCGGTCTCGTTAGTGCGGAAAAGAACACCTTCATCCAGCACGATGCCGCAGCGGCCGCCAGGTTTAAGACTGTCGATCACGTGCTGCAAGAAGAGCACTTGCGTCGCGCCGGTCTTATAAGCGAAACGAGTCTGGGCGTCTTTGCCTTCCTTACCGCCAAACGGAGGATTCATGAGAACCACATCGTAAAGCGCCGGCGCACCCTCGAAGAGCCCACCGTAGATCTCCGCCCCAGTGAGAGTGTTGCCATGCCAGATGTGCGGTTCATCAATATTATGCAACACGAGATTGGCGAGCGTTATGGGGTATATTACGTTGTCTTTCTCTCGTCCGTAGAATGTGCGGCGCTTGAGGGTTGCCAACTGATCCGCCGACTTGATATTCGCATTGTTTGGTCCCGCCATGTGCTCGAAGGATTGGGCGTGAAAGCCTCCCGTCCCGGAGCCCGGATCGTACAGGGTCTCACCTATTTGGGGATCGATGACCTTGACCATTACCCGGATGATCTCGCGCGGCGTGAAAAACTGCCCGCCGTCATTTCCTTTCTCACCCATCTTGAGAAGCAGGCCCTCGTAAATTTGCGAGAGCGCAAAAACGTGGGTTGGGTCGACGTTGTCTGAGGTAATTTCATGGACCTTGTCGAGAATATCGAGCAGGTTTCTCTCGGTATCAATCCGGGTTCGCTCAATGCCTGAAAAGATCTCGCTTATGATCTTTTGCCGCGGTTCGGCATTGGGTCGCTCGCGAAGCTTCTTGAGATGAGGAATCAACTCGCCGTTCACGAACCCGAAAAAGGCACCCAGCGACCCATTCTGAAGTTCTACCCGTTTAAGTCCGCCCGGCGCCGCCCAATCTCGCCAGCGATACGGTACTTCCAGAGATGGCCGGAACTCCGCCCCAACAGCCTCCGCCTCTTCCGATTCTCTCGCCTCCCGCTCATCGAGAATCCGTAGGAACAGAATCCAGGTCAGCTCCGGCACGTACTGCAATGCACCTGCACAGTTTGACCGGCGCATAATGTCGCAGATCGATTTAATCGCACTGTTGACGGACTGCGGCGTAGCAAGTCGCTTACTATTGATTTTATTATTAGCGTTCGCCATAAAATCCACACCTGATATCAGTAAGTTGGCTGCCTATTATACCGGCGTTCGCTATCCGCTAAGTTTATTATACTTTTCAGCCTCAAAGTATAATAAGGGCCAAAACGCTGGTAGTTTGCTTAGAAATCGCCCGTTCAGCGACTGCCAAGTATAAGTCAACTTGTTGGTCAAGCACGTTTTCGGTACTTGATCAGCCTTTACAAAGTTTTGTAAATCTTGACAAATCTTTATAAAGGTTTATAAGAAGTCATAGATTTAACTATTTGGGACTGGGGATTCCCGGTCGGCAAAAGGCTCTGACAATAGTCGGGGCCTTTTGCTTTTTAAGGAAATATCTTTAAGCCTCTAACCCAGCCCCGTCCGCGATAAAATTTGTCCTTGATGATGTCGTACGCTGGATTGGGCCTATTCGGATCGAGAACATAACGGGCGATCGGATAGGCCGCCAGATCCGCCATTTGAGTTCCGACAATGTTCATGGACTTTGATTTGAAATGTAACTGAAACTGAATTTGCTTGAAACGCTCAGCGGAGATGTACTCGGTCCCATCATTGACAATCCGCAAGAAGCTGAGCCGGAGTTCGTCGTCTTCCCGTTTTCCTCTAGCCTCGGCTACGATATTCGCCCTATCCTGGCCTGCGTCTTCCAAGAGTGGCAACAGTCTTTCCATAGCGAACTTGAGTGCTAGATCATACGGATTCTCTGCCCACATCCCGTACCGGTCCTTATGCAACTGTTTGCGAATTACAGTGGCAATCAGGTGATAATCTGACTCCGACATCAATTGGTTAATGCGGTCGTAAAACGCTGGACGGTTTTCCGGATTTGTCAGAAAACCAAACTCACCTTGAGCCTTACGGATGTCACGGGAATGAATCACGACAGCTTCGTGGCCAAAATAGTCCATTTTGATTTGACACATCGTAGGGACAATATTTTGGACATAGGTAGTTTGATCGCAAATCAGCAATACCAGACCGAATAGAGGAAAATCTTTATCTACTAGCTCTAGAGAATGGTCCCCGGTCTCGTCGAGATAAACAACGAAAGGCATTGTGTTTTTTAAAGCTCGCCGCTAAACGCCCGGCGCAGGAGGGCAGCAGGGAGTTTATTGATCGTGGCGAGTTGGTCTTCGAGGGCTTTGCGGGTTTTTTCGGCTGCGGCCACCTGGTCTGAAAGCGTGGCAGTGATACGGTGTTGTTCGGCCTCAGATGGGATAGGGACCTGTTCATTCTGAATTTGGCTTCTCGTAATTTTTTTCATAGTCCCGCTGGCGCCGCCCGCACGCTCTTTCCAGTATCCAGTCGTATACAGAGACGATAGATACGCCGCCAAGTATGCGGCCACTACACCATCTTTTGTCCTGAGGCGAATTGTAAGGTCCGAGGCAACGGCGCCGGACGGGTCACCGCCAAACATCGCGACACGGCCAACCAACTCAGGAGTGTTGCTTCGCGCAATAAGGACTTCACCTGGAGAGACGACACATTCCGCGGCGTCGCGCGCCCTCATTCTTGCCGTCTTAACTCCGGAAGGTTGAAATCCTGCTTCAGTCAAGCAAGCGGTTGTGATTGCCAGAACCTTGGTGTCACCGTCCGACGCAATTGACTTGGCTGGTAGCAACTCGCAAACGTCTCCGAGAGGTTTTCTTCCCCAATCCTGCGCTTCGGCACTGTTAAAGACAGCGCGGAGGTAGGCGGCGGGGAGAGACTTTGCGGCTGCCAACTGCGCCTCGGCGGCGACGCGCGCCCGCTCCACCTCCGCCATCTGCTCGTTCAAGATCGCCGCAATGCGCTTCTGTTCTGAGAGGGGAGGTAGAGGAATTTCCAGTGCCAGAAGCTTGTCTCGTTGAACTGCGGATTGGCCGATCCAGCGGTTACAGATGTTTGCAAACACTCGCTGTTGCCATTGTGTCTGTAACCAGAGGGATAAGAAATCGGGCGAAAGCAAATCGGTGATCGCGCGAAGTCGTGTGAAGTGATTACTGAAAACTACAGGTTCTCTATAGCCCTTAAACAACGCCGTTTTGCCAACCAGATCCGTGCTGTTCGTGTTGTTGAAGAGGACATCGCCCACCTCAAGCCGGTAAGCCGCTATTGCAGCTGAATCGGCAGGTACCCTGAGGAAGGAAGACCAGTCAAATTTTCCACGGTTCGTGACGTTGTTCATCCGCAGTTGTATAATGCCGTTCAAGTCACGCTCGCCGCTGGCAAATCCGCCCTGCGCCTCGCTAATCACTTCCCGGAGCCGTACCCATCGCCACCCACTGGGCAGCTTTTCCCCGCTGTCCTGCTGACTTATCTTTGCAGCTTCCATCACGCCGCAAAGATCCTCTCTTTAGTCTCTCGCAAAATCTCCGCAGGTTTACCTAGATTCTTCAGCGCGTCTAATCCACCCGCCTTTTTCACTTCTGGCGTTTGAAACACCTGCGGGTTTTCCAGTCCATCGGTGCCCGCGCGGGAGAATTGGGAGGCGAGGGCTTTGAGTGTTGCCGAAGTTTTTGCCGGAAGGCCGTCGAGCCATTTCTGGTGCTTATAGTTGAACGCATCGGCGCGTTCGGTGCGGCGTTTTGGGGCGAGACCGTAGCCGAGTTCGCCGAGGACATCGTAAAGATCGAAGTCTGTCATTTCTTCGAGAGAGCGGACGAGCAGCGCGGAGCGACCCGCGTCGGGTAGCTTTCCCAAGAGCTCTCTGCGCTTCGCTGCCTCGATCCACTTCGCGCGGAATGTTTCCAGCGTCGCCGCTTCTTCTACTAATTTCGCTGCGAGCCGCTGCTTGTACTCTTCAATCGTTACCGGCATAGCTTTGCCGTCCACTTGCGTAACGATGTAACGCCCGGCATCGCTAACGCGAATGTCGAAGCCCTCCACGAGTATGGCTCGCTCCGGCGGCTCGGGCGGTTCGGGTCCGGGGCCTTCCTTGGGTTTCCGCGGTGGCGTGAACTTACTTTTAAACTCCGCCCCGAACAACCGCGTGGCGTCGGTGTAGTCGTAAACGCGGAACATGAGCTTGTTCGACGGGAGATCGATGCGCGTGCCGCGCCCGACCATCTGGTAAAAGGCGATGGGTGAGCGGACGTACTTGAAGAAGACGATGTTTCGGACGACCGGAACATCGACGCCGGTAGTTAGAAGATCGACCGTCGTAGCGACAAAGTGGTGGCGCGAGCCGCCGCGCAGGTCCGCGATGTAGTCGGAGCCGCCGACTGCGGCGGTGCATTTGAACGCATACGGCTCTAGCCGTTGCTTGCCTTTCTTGGCGCACCATTCGGCATACAGGTTGTTCATGGCCGAGGCGGCATCGTCGGCGTGGCGGTCGCGGGTACAGAAGACAATCGTTTTCTGTTCCGGGCCGCCGGTCTCAAGCAGATGATCGAAGAGATCCTTACACATCGCAGCGACGCGCTCAGGGATCAAAATCCTATCCTCAATTTCAGGCGCGGCGTACCTTTCGCGCAATTCGTCCTGGCCGATGGTCTCGCCGGTGATCGCATCCGTGATGTCTTTCCCGCTTAAGTCCCCGCGGCTTATCCCGCTCTCGCGCTCGTTAACTTGCTTGTTGTCGTGAAACAGATCAAAGCGGTGAATCTCGCAGGCGGCAAGATAACCGTCTTCAATCCCCTGACTCATATCGTATTCGTAAACCGGCTCGCCAAAATAAGCCAAGTTGTCCGCCGTAACCTTGGCGTCTGCTTGGGCCTCTCTTGTTCGCTCCGTGATCTCAAGCTTCCTGGGCGTTGCGGTCAGGCCGATCTGAACGGCAGCGGGATTTCTTGTCAGGACCTGAGACCACTTTCCCCAGGCCGATCGGTGGCACTCGTCGATTACGATGTGGCTGAAATAGTGCTCCGGATAAAAGGTCGTCAGAAAGTTAGCGTCTCCCTCTTCCGTGTCAACGCCAAGAGTCTGGTAGGTCGCCACGTGCAGGCGCGCGTTTTTGGCGTTGTTTGTGCCGTCTGATTTTTTATAGACCTCCGCGGCGTCGGTGCCAAAGACGTTCTGAAAGGCGCCCAATCCTTGCTGGCGCAGTTCATCGCGATCGCAGACAAAGAGCGCCCGCTTGAGCTGGCCCGCATCAGCAATGCGCTTGAGCGTATTTACTGCGATAAAGGTTTTACCGGAACCTGTGGCGAGCGAGAGGAGCGCGCGTTTTGGTTCGCCTTTCTTTTCGCAGCGCGCGACCTTTTCCAGCACGGCCCGAATGGCTGCGTCTTGATAATAGCGACGAGTTGCCTCGCCGCCGGCATAGCGTGCCAGCAACGGCTGCGCCGCAGGATCGCTGAGACTGAATCCGACTGCGGCCTCGTAGCGTTGCCGCAGTTGAGCTGGTGTCGGGAACTCGTTCAGAGGACGCGGCTTTGAAGTCTGGCCCGTGACGAGATCGTACTCGACAAAAAGATGGCCGTTGCTTGAATAGACGAACTTTACGTTGAGCCGCTTGCAAGCGCCGTATGCTTTGGCTTGTTCCAGACCATGAGTTGGCGGGAGGTTTTCCGCCTTGGCTTCGATGAGCGAGACTGCGACGGGTTGGCTTTCGGGATTGACCTTGATGCGAAGGACATAATCCACTCTGCCCTTGGCTTGCTTCCGAGGTTTTCCCTCGATTATTTCGATGGCGCCAGCGGTTTCCTCGCGCCTGATAAAATCCTCCGTCCAGCCACAGGAATGGATGGCAGGATCGATCAGCTTCGCACGGGTATCTGCTTCGCCTAGCGACATCTTGGGGAGATTCTATGCGACGGGGTGTACGGGAAGCAAGCGGGCCAAAGAGCCCTATTTAACTAAGTCCGCGCGACCTGTTTCACGAGCTCGCTGAGAATTTGATCGGCGTTGACGTTCTCCGCCTCCGCCTGGAAGTTGAGAATAATACGGTGGCGCAGCGCCGGGTAAACAACCTTCCCCACGTCCTCGTAACTTACGTGAACGCGCCCTTCGGCCAGGGCGTTGCCTTTGGCGCCGAGAATTACCGATTGCGCGCCGCGCGGGCTGGAGCCGAAGCGCAGGTATTGCTTGACCGGCGACGCGGTTGGATTGCCATTGTTTAAGCCGGGCTGGGTCGCATGGACCAGCCGCACGACGTAATCTTCGATCGGCGGCGCGATCAGCACCTGGCGCAGCAACTGCTTCATCCCGCCGACCAATCGACTGTCGTCATCGGACAATACCCTGGAAACCTCGGCGTCCTCCGCGCCGGTGGTCCGCTGTAAGATTTCCTTGAGCTCTACCGGCGAAGGCGGCGCAACCAGCAGCTTGAAAAAAAATCTATCGAGTTGCGCCTCGGGCAACGGATAGGTGCCCTCGAGCTCGATCGGATTTTGCGTCGCCAGGACCATGAATGGCGACTCCAGAGGATAAGACTCGCCGAACACGGTGACCTGCTTTTCTTCCATCGCTTCGAGCACCGCCGACTGCGTCTTCGGCGTGGCGCGATTGATCTCATCGGCGAGCACCACATGAGCGAAGATCGGCCCCTTCTTGAACTGAAACTCGCGCCGCCCGTCGCTCTCTGCCAGCACTTGAGTGCCGACGATATCCGACGGCATCAGATCCGGCGTGAATTGAATCCGCTTGAACGACATGCCGAGAACCCGGCTCAACGACTTGACGAGCAGTGTCTTGCCCAGGCCGGGGACGCCTTCAAGCAGCACATGCCCGCCGGCAAAAAAAGCGATCAGGACCTTGCGAATCACGTCGTCGTGACCGACGATGACTTTACTGACCTCGCTCTCCAACCGGTGAAAGAGTTCCTGAAAATTTTCCGGCTCCATCTAAATTATGACCTCCGCTAACGAATGATGCCGCGATATTCCAAGGGCATCTGCTGCGTTTCAGTGGGAGCATCGGGCAAATGCGCAGGCAGGGGAACGTTGCTCACCGGAACCTTCGAGCCGACCCGGCCCCCCTTCGCGTCCTTGTTGCCGCCTTTCTCGCCTTTGGTCTCCGCGGCCACCTCCTCCGGCAGTTGCACGGTCACATAGCGCGCGCCTTTGACGCCTTCCCGCCCTTGCTCCCCGGCTTGGTGTAAGCGATCAGCCGGGGGCGCTCCCTGGGGAATCTCCTCCGATGCCTTGCCGCGCCCACCCTTGTCATCGCCGCCGCCCTGAGCCTTGCCCGCGGAATTCTTCCCCTTGTCGATCCCAGGTTTATTCGGGTCGGGTTTGCTCGGGTCAGGCTGGTTGCCTTTCCCATCGCCTTGCTTTTGCGAATTCTTCTCGCCGCTCTGTTCCTTGGGATCGCCTTGCGCAGTTTTCCCCTGCTGCATATCCTTGCTGAGTTCGGCGCTCATTTCGCCTTTTTGTTCGCCGCCGCCACCCGGGCTCGGCTTTCCTTCCCCCTGGCCTTCCTGAGGCAAATTACTTTGAACCCCGCCGCTGCCTTTTTCCTGGTTCTCTTGCTGGTCTTTCCCGGCGCCTGACTGCTGTTCCAAGTTTTTCAGCGTACTCGCCGCCTGACCCAATAGATCCCGGTCATCCTTTTGCTCTTCCTTTTTCTGCTGCTCGCCGACTTTTTTCTGGATTTCCTCAATCAGCGCGTGCTTTTCCTCACGCGCGACTTTGGGATCTTCGAGTTTTGCGGCGAGAGTTTGCAAGCTCCGCGCGATCTCTATCAGCCGTGGCCGCTCGGCCATTTTTTCCGCCAGCTCGCGCAGGCGTTGGTGCGCGGGCAATAACGAGGTGAGGGTCGAATGAGCTACGGGCAGAAGCAGATGGAACAGGAGCGCGGCGAGGATCGACCCGATCAGGGAAGCATAACAACTTTTTTTAAACTTGTAGGGAAAATCGCGCCGTAGTTCGATGCGGTCCAGAAAGCCTCCCGCCTCCAGGCGTAAACGCGCAATCAGGGATGGGGGTGAGCGCTTGGGATCGATGGTCGCGAGCGTGAGGAAACGGTCTTTCGCCCCGGCGCGCTCATCGATGAGTCGCGAGGCTTTTGACGCTGAGGGAACCAGGGGACGGTAGCGCAGCGTCACGGCGAGAATTCCGCCACCGATCGATATGAGCGTCATGAGCAATGCGGCCAGCGATCCGACCCAAGCGCCGTGATAGAGATAGCCGGCGATGTAGATAATAACCAGCAACGGCGGGGAAAAATATGAAAGCGAATCCCACAACGCCTGGTGGCGCAGTTGCGCGACCAAACGGCTCACAAGCCGTTCCGGGTATTTCCGGGAATTTTCACTGGCCAGCTCTCGCATGAGAGTTGACTATAACACTTTTGTCGAAGCGCGATAATCGCGCGGTTAACGACGGGGGAGGTTTTTCCGGCGCGGCGGATTGGACTCACGCACGGGCTGATAGGTTTTCACCGCCCGATTATGTTCCTCCAGACTTTCGGAGAACAGATGCGTGCCGTCATTCTTAGAGACGAAGTAGAGATAGGGCACGTCGGCGGGGTGGAGCGCGGCCTGGATCGAGGACAGCCCTGGATTGCAGATCGGCCCGGGCGGGAGACCGGTTATGCGATAGGTGTTAAAGGGACTGGGATCGCGCAGATCTTTGCGCGTCAGGTTTCCATCGAAGTTCTTCAGCCCGTAAATCACTGTGGGATCGCTCTGCAGCGGCATCTGACGCTTCAAGCGGTTGTGGAACACCGCCGATACCAAAGGCCGTTCCGCCTCCACTCCGGTTTCTTTTTCGACGACCGAGGCGAGGGTGACAACATCATCAGGACTCAACCGAATCCCGTCGCGAGGTCGCGCCAGTAGCGGTTGGATGGCTTTGCGAAACCGCTCGGCCATGGCTAATACAATATCTTTTTCCGGCGTCGCCGGCGTAAAGTGATAAGTATCGGGGAAAAGGTATCCTTCGAGCCCTTTTGACTCGCGGCCCAGGGACATAAGCAGCTCCGGGTCGGCGGCTTGGGCGAGAAACTTCTCGCGGTCCGCAATCTGCATTTTTCCCAGCAGCTCGGCGATCTCTCTGATCGTCAACCCCTCGGGAATCGTGATGCTTTGGAAAACTGCCTTACCCGTCACCATGCGGTCGAGAATCTCTCTGGCCGGCAACGCAGTGTCGAAACGGTAGAGCCCCCGATGAATTTTTTTCTCCACTCCCGCCAAGCGAGCCCAAAGCGAGAACACTTTTTCGTTTAAGATAAGCTTTTGGTCGCGCAGTTTGCGCGCCACCGCGGCCACTGAATCTCCCGGATCGACCCGGACCTCCGCGGTTGTCGGGTTGCTTGCCCGCGCGGCAAAGAAAATATGTGCTACGAGAACGCCGCCCAAAAGCAAGATCGAGGCTGCGACAGTGACCAGTGTTGCCAATAATAGTTTTACCACGCTCAGCTCACGGCGTGCGGATCGAATCGGAGGGGCTGACAAGCTTCAACTCGCCGTTAGTTTTCGGTGAGATTGACCTTGATCCAGCCTTCCACCTGCCGGAGAAGCCCGGCGAAGGGATCCTCTCCTGGCTGCGCGGCGAAGTAGGCTTTGCGGGCGTAATCGAGAGCGCCGGAATAGTATTCAAATTTTTTTGACAGTTCCTGAAAAAGAAAATAGCCGGTGCGGTAGAGCGATAAGTCGAGCTCGGAGACGGTCCAGTAAGAGCGGCTTCCCTCCGCGATGTAATAGTCGAGAAATCCCTTGCCTTCGACGTGACTGCGAAAAATCCCGCTCATGAACAGGGCGTAATCGCCCACGTACTTGCGCAACGAGCGTTCCCGCAGCAGGTCGGCTTCCTCGCCGGAGGGGTCCGGCTGCTGGGAGAGCATCCCGACCACGCTGTCGACCTTGCGTCCCCCCGCCGCGCGGATTTTGTAGAGATTATCGGCCCGGGCAAACTCAGTGAGCACGTCGGCCACATAGCCGGCAACGGTGGGATCGTTAATCCCCAATTGCCAAAAGCTACTGCGAACGATATCGCCAAAAAAACCGCGCAGCTTGTTATCCAGCGTTCTCTTTTCCATTGCTGACTCGTTATATGATACCAAAGTTGCGGTTTTTTGAAAAGATTTAATCCAGGGTTGAAAATTCCTCATTATGATCATGATCCTCTAGCCATTTTCCGCTCCGGGGATATAATATCGAAAATGTCGAAGGTCCAACCTTCAATATCTGGAGGGATTCATGGCCAGAGATCTGAAAGAAGTGTTTTTCCACCTCGACGGCGCCTGGGCCTCGTTCGAGCTCATGTCGATTCGCAAACGCGAGGACTACTTAAAGCCATTCCGCGTCTTGCGCTGCAAAATCGACGATCAGGTCGATTTCCAGGCGCCGGAAACCCTCAGGAGCGTTACAGAAGCGACGGTCTTGATCGAGATATTCGGCGAGGAGGAGCTGGTAGCGGCAAACGGCCGGGGCCCGGTGCATGCCGTCGACAACGCCATGCGCAAGATTCTGGAGAAACATTACCCGCAGCTTTCGGAGGTCAAGCTCGAAGAATTCGACGTCCGTTTGCTGCACCATGGATTGGCGCGCGACGATGACGAGAATGGCGCCGGCGCCTTGGTCCGAGTGCTGGCGATTTTCTCGGACGGCACGGACCGCTGGGGAACCGTCGGTGTCGCCGCCGATATCCTTCAAGCCAGCGTCGAATGCATCATCGACGGGCTGGAATGGAAATTGCGCGGCGAGCACAAACATTGAGGCCGCGCGCAATAATAATGATGGGACGACTTGGTGTATGGCATCATCACCGCCCTGGCCAAGCGTTTCCCGACCGAGACGACTTTATTTAAGCAATCTTTTGATTCCTTGACCATCTATTCGTATCTCTGTCTTGCCTTGGCTTCCACCGCACTGCTATGCGGCTGTCTGATGGAAGAAAAAATAATCTTTCAACCGGACGCTGAGATTCATCAGACCCCCCGCAACGTCGGTTTGGCCTTCGACGACATTTACTTCACCACCGAAGATGGTGTTCGCCTCAACGGTTGGTTCGTGCCTCACCCACGAGCGGCGTCAACCCTATTGTGGTTTCACGGCAATGCCGGAAACATCAGCCACCGGGTGGATAATATCAAGCTGCTCCACGACACCGTCAACGTGAATATCTTTATTTTTGACTACCGCGGCTACGGCCGCAGCGACGGAATGGCTTCCGAAGAGGGGACCTACCGCGACGGCGCGGCGGCGATCGAATTCCTGCGCCAGCGCTACGGCGTCGATCAAAGCAAGCTAATCATCTTTGGCCGATCACTTGGCGCGGCGGTGGCCGCGGAAATGGCCACGCGCGTTCAAAGCTTGGCGGTGATCTTGGAGACTCCCTTCGTATCGGTGCGGATGATGGCGCGTGACAAGTTCCCGTTTCTACCCATCGGGCCGCTCCTCAAAACCCGCTACGACGTGGTGGAAAAAGTACGCAAGATCAGATCCCCTTTGCTCGTGCTCCATGGTGACCGCGACGAGATCGTGCCGTTCAGTCACGGCAAGCAGGTTTTCGACGCGGCACCCCAACCCAAGTGGTTCTATACGATCGCCGGCGCCGGCCACAATGACACTTACCTGGTTGGTGGCAACCCATATTTTGCCGCCTTGCGGCAACATATTGAGCGCGCCGAGGCGTCATCACGCTAACCGTATTATTCATACCCAAGCAGTGCTCGCGAGGCGAGCACTGCCGGCTACGTCAGCGGCTGCGCCCCGTTGCCGGATGCGCAAGTATAAGCGTTGCGAATATACTGGGAAATCATGCGCTGGGTATTGAAGAACGAACCGTTCATTGCGATGGCGGCTCGCATTACTTTCGCGTAATCGTCCGGCTGGTTGTAGAATAGCGGCAGAATCACCTGTTCGAGCTTCTCATAGAGTGAGAGCGCCTCCGCCGCCGAATCGTTCTCGGTGCCACCGCCATCGCCAATGGACCACCCGGTTGCCCCTTCGATATGACCCTCGATCCACCAACCGTCGAGAACGCTCAAGCTCGGCACGCCGTTAAGTGCGGCTTTCATACCGCTCGTGCCCGACGCTTCTTGAGGCCGAAGCGGCGTATTCAACCAAATATCGACGCCGGAACAAATCAGTTTTCCCAGCGCCATATCGTAGTTTTCCAGGTAAACCACCCGGACCTCATTGGCGAGAGCGGCGGCCGCCTCGAAGATCCTGCGAATGATCGCCTTGCCGGCTTCATCGCGCGGGTGGGCTTTTCCCGCATAAACCAGTTGGAACGGACCGACGCGACGGGCAATTGCTTTTAGCCGCTCCAGGTCGGTGAACAGCAAATCGGCCCGCTTGTAACTGGTGGCGCGACGGGCAAAGCCCAGGGTGAACACCTTCTCGTCCAGTTGCGTGCCGGTCAACCACTTGACCTGCTGCAGCAAATCTTTTTTTGCCTGCGTGTGGGCTTGGCGGATTTCGGCGATCGGGATACCGATGGCGTAGCGGAGATAGCAGTTATCGCGGCGCCATTCCGGGAGCGCTCGGTCGTATAGCGCGCAGAACGGCGCCGAGGTCCAGGCGGCGGCGTGCACGCCGTTGGTGATCGCGCCGACATCGTAGCCCGGGAACAGGTTCCTGGACACTTCGCCATGGCGCATGGAAACCCCGTTGACGAAACCGGAAAGACGCAGGGCCAGCTCGGTCATGTTCAATTCGCCGTTCATGACCCCCATTTGACTCAGCGTCGCGGCGCGCGCCTCGCCCAGCACCTGGTGCACCAGACTGGTTTGAAAACGGTCGTGGCCGGCGGGCACCGGCGTGTGGGTCGTAAACACGCATTGGCGTCGCACCGTTTCTATTTCATTTTCGGAAATGGAGTGCGCCGCTTCGCTGCCGCTTTGCTCTTCCAGAAGCGCCAGCGTGATCAGCGCCGAGTGACCCTCGTTCATGTGGAAGACATGCACGCTCGAATGACCCAGGGCGCGCAGCATCGCAACACCGCCGAAACCCAAAACGACTTCCTGGCACAGGCGGTAGTGATCGTCGCCGCCGTAAAGATGATCGGTGAGCACCCGGTCCCGCGGGTCGTTTTCCTCCATGTCGGTGTCCAGGAACAACAGCGGCACCCCGTGGCCAGCGATGCCGCGAAAACCATATTGCCAGGCTCGCACCCGCACCTCGCGGTCTTCTATGGAAATCGTTACCCGAGGCTCAAGCAGATCGAGGCGGGATTCCGGCGACCACTTCGATGGGCTTTCCGATTGATTCCCTTGGCCATCGAGCCGCTGATCGAAATAGCCCTTGCGGTGCGCGAGAGTGACCGCGACCAGCGGGACGCCCAGGTCCGCCGCCGAGCGCAACATGTCGCCGGCGAGAATTCCCAATCCGCCGCTGTACGTCGGAATGCCCGAATCGATGGCTACATCCATCGAAAAATAGGCAACACTTGCCGAATTGGAATGGGTTGCAATCTGCTTCATATCCGTGCGCGTTGAGCCGCTGAAAGGGGTCAGAATCATTACGCGAAGTCCTTCGCGAAGTTAGTAAGATACTGAATTCACGGTGCCTTTCCCCTTTAAGGGGTCCTACCCTAGCACAACTGCCGAATCCCATCAATTGGAAACTCAGAGAGCCGGGGTGAAGCTGGCACCAATCGGTGACTTACGTTAGACGAAAGGAATCGCACAGGGCATGCCATGTCTTGTGCTGCGCCAAAGTTCTTAGCACCATGACCGTCGGCGGCGCCATGCGAAAGGCGCCCGACTCGAACCGGGAGAGAGCCTCATGCGGCGCGAGCCACAAGCTCTCGGCCACTTCCTCCGAGGCGTGGAGCGGGGCCTGGCCCCGGGGCAAGGCCGCGAGGAAAAAGCGGGTGTCGAAGCGCACCGGGTAATGTTCCGGCGTGATGCGATGGAAAAAATAAGTGAGGCGGCTAACGTCGCAGTGGAGCCGTTCCGCCTTCAGAAGACTGGGAAAATCCAGTTCGCCTCGCTGCAAGCTTTTTCGTTTTTCCGCCAATCGGCCGGCTGGGTTATCCTGGGCCGCTAACGAAGCTGCGCCGTTGCCACCGGTAAAAAACAGGATTCCCGCCTCCTCGAATAGCTCTCGAGCGGCCGCCACCCAATAGCCGATACAAACCTCAGGTTGCCAGTCGACGCCGAGGATTTGTTGGGCTTGAGCCGGCGAGAGCCCGCGCACCAGCGCAAGCATTTTTTCCGACCAGTCGACCTCTTCGACCCGGCCTCCCGGAAAGACATAGGCACCGGCATAGGTTTCCATTTTCTCCGGCCGCCGGTTCATGAAGATCTCCATACCGCTCTGCGGTCCCGGTCGAACCAGCACGACGGTAGATGCAGGGTTGGGAATGGCGGGGGAGGTCATTAGATTTTGTGCCTTTGTCAGCTGGGATGATAAGCGCCGCTATCGAGCAGCCCTGTCATGGATGTTTCGGCATCATGTGTCATTCAGTTCCGCGCGGAAGGTTGGCCGATGTGGATATGCGCTCCCGTCGATGCCCCCGCCACCGCTCCTCGAAAAGCGATGAAAGGAATCCCGGTCTGGCGCAGGTAAGCCAGCAGCGACCGCCCCTCGCTGCTGTCCGGGTGCACCGCCACGTCCATGGCGTTGCGATGATCGAATCTCAAACGATCATGGGTTCCCGTCTGGCCGAACGCGGTGATCGGCAGGGCGTGGCCGAACATCTGCGCGAAGAACTTCTCGATCTTCGGCGCTTCGGCCAAAGACCATCGTCCGCCGCCGTTGAAGCGAACTAGAGTCCCGCTCTCACTGTAGCCGCCCACGGCCAGGGCCGGCAATCGCAGTAGCTCATCGCGCATCGTCGCCTCGGTGATCGCGATATCGTCTTCAATGATCCAGCGCTTCACCTGCTTCATGTCACTCACCGTTTTTTCCAGCGCGAGTTCCGCTTCCCGGAGCTCCGCCTTGGAAATCAACTCCCGTTCGAGTAGCCTTCGCCTAGTTTCATATTCTAGTGCTAGCTTCACCGAATTCTCCTGGTGAATGGCGAGGAGTTTTTCCATCGACGCTCGCGACTCCTTCATCTTCTCAATCACCTCCGCCCGCATCCGCGCCAGCTCCGCGTTGGTCGGAAGCCCGCGCCGCGAAGTCGAGTTCGATGAAACCTTGCCGCCCCCGTTCTGCGCATGCGCGTCCGACCCGGCGCTGAACAATCCGGAAAGAAGCACTATGACGAGTGTAGGTACCGTAAATTTCATAACGCCGCGTTGACCGTTTAAAATGTGCGGCTTCAAGTCTAAGGGGTTAGCATGGGTTGGTCAAGGGAAGGAATAAGCCCAAATCCACCACCTAATATAGCGACATAACAATCCGGCGTTGCCGCTCCTCTCTGACAGCGGCTTCTAGCTCTGACCGCAGCTGGGCCTAGGAGTATTTACAGCTTGAGAGTTCCTTGATAGTGATTTTCAGCACTTT